>JAAYAQ010000452.1 GCA_012719295.1 Candidatus Hydrogenedentota bacterium
GTTCGACCGGTTCACGGGGCTCATCGCGGCCCTGCCGGACGACCTGCCGGTTGCGGTGATCGAGTTGTGCTGGCAGGGCGGCCAGAAACCACCCACGACGGCCCTTTCGATCGAACAGCTTGCCGACGACGTGTTATGGGTGGTGGAGGCGCTGGGCCTGGAGCAGTTTTATGTCGGCGGGCACAGCATCGGCGGCATGATCGCCGTGGAGATGGCGGGGCGGGAGGTTCCCGGTCTTGTTGGGATCATCGCGATGGAGGGATGGACCCACCACAGCGTGGTGCAGACGGCGTTTGACGGCGTGGTGAACGGGCCGCTTACGCCCGCGGAACAGGCAGCCTACGATGCCGCCCGGGAACGCGAGCGCGCGCATTTGTCGCAGGCCGAGCGGGAGGCCATCGGCGCCATCTGGACCCGCTGGAACGGCTACGAGGGCCTGATGCGTTCGCAGGCGCCCGTCCTGCACATCTGGGGCGAGCGCGGCAAACCGAGGCCGGACCGGGCCGCCCTGCAGATACCGGACCGGCCGAACATCGAGATCGCGTGGATCACGGGCGCATCGCACCGCATGCTGACCCAGGCGCCGGATGCCGTGGCGGCGTGCATCCGGGATTTCCTGGCGCGAACCGCGCCTACGGCGTCCCCGGCACAGGCGGGACGCCTGCATCCGGATCATCCTGAACCATAAGAAATGCCGGCGAGGTTCTGGCGCATTTTGCGGGATTGGACCATGCTTCGGGGGGAGGGACACGCGATGCGTAGACGGGAGTTCCTGAGACGCGCGGGGCTGGGGATGGCGGCCCTGGCGGCGGCGCCCGACCAGGCACGACAGCCCCGGGCAGACGCGGGGGAGGCCTGGCGCCCAAACATTGTCCTGATCATGGCCGACGACCTGGGGTATGGCCATCTCGGCTGCTACGGCCAGAAGAGCATCCGGACGCCGCATTTGGACCGTCTGGCGCGCGACGGGATGCGGTTCACCCAGGCGTACGCGGGATGTTCGCAGTGCGCGCCGTCGCGCAGCGTGCTGATGACCGGCTACCACGCGGGCCACACGCCCGTGCGGGGCAATGGCGGCGGCATCCCGTTGCGCGACGAGGACGTCACGCTGGCGGAGGTGTTGCGCGAGGCCGGGTATGCCACCGGCCTGTTCGGAAAATGGGGCCTGGGGGAAGCGACGACGGCGGGCGTGCCGAACCGGCAGGGGTTTGACGAGTTTTTCGGTTATTTGCATCAAAAACACGCGCACTTCTATTACACGGACTACCTGTGGCACAACGGGGAACGCCACCCGCTTCCGGGCAATCGCGACGGGAAACGGGAACAGTACTCCCACGACGTGATTCTCGACCGGGCGCTCGCATTCCTCGGCGAGCGCCGCGACCGGCCCTTCTTCTGTTTTCTTTCGCTGACCATTCCGCACCATGAATGGACGGCGCCCGAAGAGACGCTGCGCGAATATGCGGGTGCGTTCGAGGAGAACCCGCCGGCGTTCCGGTGGCGCGAAGGGTATGCGTTTCCGGCGGAACCCAAGGCGACGATGGCGGCCATGATCACCCACATGGACAAGGGCGTCGGCCGCGTCCTGCACCAATTGGAGCAGTGCGGGCTCAGCGGGAACACGCTGGTGATTTTCACCTCGGACAACGGCGCGGATTCGTATTCGCTGGCGTCGCCGGAGTTCTTCAAGGCCAATGGCCCGCTGCGCGGCTACAAGTACGACCTGTACGAAGGGGGCATCCGCGTGCCGGCGATTGCGCGCTGGCCCGGGCGGATCGCGCCGGGGCGCGAGAGCGGGCACGTCTGGTATGCCCCCGATCTCATGCCGACGTTCGCGGAACTGGCCGGGAACCCGGACGGCGTGCCGAAGGACACCGACGGGCTTTCCATTGTCCCGGCGCTGCTCGGGGAAGCCGGGGCCGGCCGGGCGCAACCGGAACATCCGTTTCTGTACTGGGAAACGCAGGCCGGGAGCCGCGCCACGCGTATGGGCGACTGGAAAGCGGTGCTGCCGAACCCCGATGCCCGGGTGGAGTTGTATGACCTGTCCGCCGATCCGGGCGAGACACACGACGTGGCCGGCGGCCACGCGTCGCTTGTTGCGGAGATGCGCGCCCATATGGAGGCCAGCCACGTCGAACCGCCTCCGCAGACCGAACCCGGCGCGCCCGACGGCCGGCAGTATTTCTAAGGCCTGGCTTCGGGGCGGGGCCGCACGGCACAAAAAAAGCCGGCGCCGCGAGTCGCGTGGACTGGCGGCGCCGGCAGGGTTCAGGTCACTTGGGGATGGTCAGTTCGGGGATCAAGGCGTCAGCCTTGAGCTCGCCCAGCTCGATCTTGGGATTGTGGATGAGTTTGATGTTGCGGTACCGGTGCGTCTGGGGGGCGCCGGCGTGCATCTGGAACGCGAACTTGCCGGTACGTTCGTCCTTTGCCGCGAGGTCGAGGCAGGCGACGCCCAGCTTGCCGTTAATGGCGGTCCAGATGGCGGGCCCGACGGCGAGGATTTCGAAGCGGTTCCATTCGCCGGGTTTGACGGCCTCTTCGGCGCGTCCGTTCCAGTCGAGCATGGCGCGGCCGCCCTGGTGGTAGAGACGGCCCCAGACCCCCTGGCCGATATCGCCCTGGTATCCGAGGGCGTGTCCGGCCTCGTCGATCTTTTTCGAACGGAACTGGATGCCGGAGTTGGCCGTGGGCGGCTCGAGGAGGACTTCGGCGCAGAAATAGAAGTCGCCGGCCTCGAGTTCCGACCACAGGTAGCCGGTGTCGGGGATCTGCTCGGTGCTCTGGCCCACGATCGCCCCGTCTTCGACCCGCCAGTAGTTGCCGGTACCGGTCCAGCCGGTAAGGTCGTTGCCATTGAAGATGGCGGCATCTTCGCGGGCGGAGGCGCCGAGGTTCTGCGCGATGGCGATGGCGGCCTGGACCGCTTCCGGCCGGACCGCCTCGTCGGCGAACTGCGCGAACACCATCTCGAGCGCTTCGAGGCTGGGCGTGACGGCCAGGCCGCTCAGCACCTGCTTCTTCTCATCGGGCGTCGAGGCGAGGGCCATGAGCTCGGTGAGCTGGTTGAGGCGCTCGGCCGGGGTGGCTTCGCTTTCCTTGAGCATCCGCACGGCGCCGCGCAGGGCCAGGACTTTCAGGGTGGCGTCCGGGGCGGTCCGGGCCATGTCCATGACGACCGGGAGCGCATCGGGGGTGGGCCAATCGCAGAGGGCCCGCTCGGCGGCCTGTTTGATTTCGCCTTCGCCCTGGGCGGCGGCGAGGTGGACCGTCTCGAGGGCCTTGGGGCTTCCCGTGGCGCCCATGAGGCGCACGAGGGCGAGGGCGGTCTGCGGGGCGCTGCTCCGGGCCTGTTCGAAGGCCTCGCGGAAGCCATCCACAATGGCGGGGGGAATCGAGACCGCGGTCAGGTTGAGCGACTGGCCCTCGGTGACCGTCTTGCTGTGGGGCACGCCGTTGGCGGTGTACTCGACGCGCAGCTGTTTGACAACGCCTTGCGCGGTGTCGCCGAAATTGGCGTTGGAGGCGCCGATGGCCATCGCGCCCGAGGCGACCATCTGGGTCACCTTTTCGGTCACGTCGGCCGACGCGCCGCCCGGCAGGTCGCCGTAGACGGCCTTTTGAATGACAATGCCGGCGCTGGTGGGTTTCCGTTCGCGGTCGACAACGGCCCGCAGCGTGTCCTCCGCGCCCTGCATTTCTTCGGGCGCCTGAGCTTTGCGAAGCATGGCCAGCAAACGCGGCATTTCGGGGATGCCCGCGAATTTCTGCAGGGCCGTAAGGGCCGTCAGGCGCACGGACACGTCCGCGTCCTTTTCGGCGGCATCCATCAGCGGGCCGACGGGCTCGGGCAGGCCGCCCTTGCCGATCAGTTCGACCGCCACGCGCCGCGCGGCGGGTCCGGGATTGTCGAGCATGGCCATGAGGACCGCATCGCCGTCCGGGGCCGGGAAATAGGCAAGGGCGTTGCGGGCGGCCTGGGTCAGCGGGGCGTCTTCGGCCGCGGCGAGTTCGGCGATGAGCCGTAACGCCGGGGTATAGGCCAGGCGGGTCAGCGCATTCACGGCCGCGACGCGGACGTCTTCGGGGCCCGCCTGCGCCTCGGCCAGCAGCACGGGGCCGGCCGCGCTGCCGCCCCGGTGGCCGAGCACCTGCATGAGGGCGATCTTGCGTTCGGCGGACAAGGCCGGCAAGGCTTCCGCCAGGGCGGCCGTCACGGCGTCGCCGCCGTCCATCTCGCGTGCGGTACGGAGCGCGCCCTTGAAGCAGGCTGCATCTTCACCGTGCACGGCTTCGAGCAGCACGGGCAGGCCTTCCTGAGGACCGCGGGCAAGTACCGCGCCGCGCACGGCGCCGGTGCGCACTTCGTGGGCGGCATTGGGCACGCCGCACAGACGGTCATACAGGGCGATGGCGTCGGCGCTGTTGCCCCGGGCGACAAACGCCTCCGCGCAACGCAGCATGCCGTCGCAGACGGCGTGGAGCATGCCGGACCCGGCATCGGCCTGGGGAAGCGCGCTGGTGAGGGCGTTTGCGCATTCGGGCGTGGCAATGACGCCCAGCGAGCGCGCGGCCTCCTGCGCAACGGCGGGATCGGCATCCGACAACGCGGTGATCACGGCAGGCACGCATTCGGTGTCGCGGCGGTTGGCCAGCGAGTTGAGGATACCCACCTTGAGCGCGCCGCCGGTCGTGGCCAGCGCGTTGCGCAACGCCGCGCCGGCTTCGGGATACGGCATGGGCTCGAGGACGTAGCGCGCCATGTGCGACAGTTGTGCATCGCCGAGCATTCCTTCGAGCACGGGGATGGCCTCAGGCCCGCCGTGGATGCTGAGCGTGATGCAGGCGTCCTGTTTGGCTTTGAGATCGGCATCGGATTTCAAGACGGCCAGGGGATCGGCGTCCTGCGCCAGCGCGGGCAGGACGGCGCTCAGGAAAAGAACCCCCGCCAGTGTGAACGTGAGAATAGCGTTCCGCATGATCGCGTGTGCTCCTTTTTGCATAGTGTTTCTCATATGACCCACGGCTCCCGGTAGGCGCGCGAACGCAGGCGGTTTGCTTCGTCGTCGTTGACGAACGTCTCGGTGACGGGGTCGAACTCGAGATCGCGTTCGAGCCACATGCAGATGTTCGCCGCGTGCACGGTGCACATGGAATGGTGCATGACCCGGGCGTTGGCCACGGGTTCCTCGCGCGACTTGACGCAATCGAGGAAGTTGCGCATATGGTCGAGGGCGCGGCCCGTGCGGGCGACGTATTCGCCCACCACCTCGTCGAATTGACGGAGCAGCTCGGGCGACGAGACGTCGGGCTCCGAATAGCCGTCGGCGGCGGCGGCCCAGCCGCGCTCGCCGTCGAAGCGTTCACCGCAGGATCCATACCAGTACTTGTCGCCGCGCGAAAAGATCAGTTTCTGCCCCGTGACGAACTCGCACACCATCCCGTCGGCGGAATCGTTGTCGACGTAGTTGTATTTGATGGGCGACGACTCGCCGAGGCCGAGGCCGGCCTGGGCCTGCGCGAAGGTGTGCGCGCCCCATTCGCCGATGCAACTGGTGTGGAAATCGTAATCGCCGCGCCATCCGCCGCGGGCGTACTCCTCGTTATACGGCCGCCACGGGCAGGGGCCGAGCCAGATGTCCCAGTCCACTTCTTCCCTGGGGGGTTCCGGCTGGGCTTCCTTCCACTCGCGGGGCATCTTGGCGGCGTCCCAGGGCGCGATGTGCGCGTACGCGACGTCGACCTTGCCGAGACGCCCCGTGCGGGCCATCTCGATCGCAAACACGTGATTGGCTTCGCTGAGCCGCTGGGTGCCGGTCTGGTAGACGCGGCCGAAGCGTTGCGCGGTTTCGACGACCGCACGGCCCTCGGTGATGGTCATGCACGAAGGCTTTTCGGAGAAGACATCTTTGCCTTCGCGCATCGCGCGGATCGCCGCCTGGGCATGCCAGCGATCGCCCGTGGCGATCAGGACCGCGTCGATGTCGGGGCGGGACGGCAGGAACTCGCGGAGATCGCTGTACATCGCGCAGTCCGTGTTCCCGTAGTGCTGATCGATAAACCCTTTGACCCCTTCGCGCTGGGCTTTTTGCAGGTCGCAGATGGCGACGACCTGGACGTCGGGATTGCCGATCATCCAGCGCAGGTCATGCAGGCCGCGGCCGCGGATCCCGACGCAACCCACCACGATGCGCTCGGACGGGGCGACCGCGCCGTCCAGCCCCAGGGCTGAGGAAGGTATGATGTACGGCGCCGCGATTGCCGCGGCCGCACGCGACAGGAACTTCCGGCGAGACAAGTTGGCAGTCATTCGTATGTCCTCCTGATGCTGCGTTGTGCCCCCTTGCGCGGGCCCGCGCGTCGGGCCACATATCGAGTGATTGTGGCGATTTTGCCCTGCCCGCGTCAAGAACGCCGGGGCACTTGGGATTCGGTGAGCCGCGGGGCCGGGGGTTCAAAGTGTGCATTGCCGGGCGTAAATACAGTATAATTATACCTTTAGTGCCAATCTGAATGCGCAACGAATGGAAAGAACCATGTCTGCGGAATCGACGTTCGAACGGACTATCATTACCGGGGCGCTGCCGTATGCCAACGGCCACATCCACCTGGGCCACATTGCGGGCGCGTATCTGCCGGCGGACATCTTTGCCCGGTTCAAACGCCTGTGCGGCCACCCGATGCTCTACATCTGCGGGTCGGACGAGTATGGCGTGCCGATCACGCTGACGGCGCTGAAGGAAGGCATCTCGCCGCAGGAGGTCATCGATCGCTACCACGCGGCCAACGACGAATCGTTTGCCAAACTCGGCATCTCGTTCGATATCTACGGCCGGACCTCGTGGCCCATTCACACGGACACGACGCAGACGTTTTTCCTCAACCTGTACAACGGCGGCCACATCGAGAAACGGGAAATGGAGCTCTGGTATTCGGAGCAGTCCGACCGGTTTCTGCCGGACCGTTACGTCAGGGGGACCTGCCCCAAGTGCGGATTCGAGGAGGCCACGGGCGACGAATGCGAGAATTGCGGCGCGCAGTATTCGGCCAACGATCTGATTGGGCCGAAAGCGAACATCCCCGGAGACTGTTCGACGCCAATCCTCAAGAAGACGGTCCACTGGTTTCTCCGCTTGCAGGATTTCACCGGTCAACTCAAGACCTGGCTCGACGGCCATCCCGAATGGCGCGCGAATGTCAAAGGCATCGCGTACAGCTGGGTCGAGGATCTCCGGGCGCGGTGCATCACCCGCGACACGGACTGGGGCGTGCCGATCCCGCTTGACGACGCCGACGCGGCGGGCAAACGGTTTTATGTGTGGTTCGACAACGCCATCGGCTATGTCACGAACACGCGGCAATACTATCTCGACCGGGGCGAACCGGACGGCTGGCAACGGTGGTGGAAAGATCCCGCGAGCCGGCTGATCCACTTCATCGGCAAAGACAACGTGCCGTTCCACGCGGTCATGTTTCCCACCTACCTGATGGGCCAGGGCGACTACATTCTCGCCGACAACGTGGTGGGCAACGAATATCTCAACATCCTCAACCGCGAGACCGGCAAGACGGAAAAGGGGTCGAAATCCAAGGGCAACATGATCAGCGTGCGGTGGTTTACGTCGCGGTTCTCGACCGATGCCATCCGCTACTACCTCTGCGCGATCATGCCCGAGTCGCGCGACGCGGCGTTCGACTGGGACGAATTTTTCAACCGGTACAACGGCGAACTCTCGAATGTCGTGGGCAATTTCATTCACCGCTCGCTCACCATGACCGTGAAGAACTTCGCGGGCCAGGTGCCCGTGCCGGGTCCGCTCGACGACGAGGATCGGGCGATGCTGGCAGCCATCCCGGACCAGCTCGACGGAATCGCGGAGGCCCTCGAGAACTTCCGGTTCCGGCAGGCGCTCGAACGGTTTATTGACCTGGGGCGCAAGGCCAACGTCTATTTCGACGGCAAACAGCCCTGGGTGACGCGCAAGATGGATCCGGAACGCACGGCGACGACATTGTACGTCTGTTGCCAGGTGGTGCGCGCCTTGTGCACGGCGATGGCGCCGTTCGTGCCCGACGGCGCCAACCGGCTGGCGGGCATTCTCGGCGTTGCCCTGCCGCAGGGCGGGCCCGAAGGCGGCGCAGACGGCTGGAACGCGGGCAAGGACGGCCTGCCCGCGGGAGCGCCTCTGCAAGAACCCGAGGTGCTCTTCCCGAAACTCGACAAGGACTACCTTGCCGAGTGCGCCGGCGCCCACATGCGCGGGGAAGCGTTTTAGCGCAGCGTGTCGCCATCCGGGCGCCGGAGCCCGGGGTCTCCCCCGCGCGAGGACGCCGACGAGGGCAATGCGCGAACGACGCGCAACAGGGCCGGTTCCGCTGACCGGGGGAGGTGGCGATGATCGGATTGATCCTGTCGGCTGTTCTGGTGCAAACGCTGTGCGGGGCCACGCCCACCGGCGCGGAGATGGGGGAATCACGCCGCTGGGTAGATGCCAGGTTTCGCGGGATCATGGAGACGTCCGCGCCCGCGACAGACGCCATTGAGGTCGCCGCCAACCATGGGCCCGTCCAGCCCGACACGCGCGCGGGTGAACCCTTGCGCATCGGCACGGAGACGTATGCCCGCGGCCTGTACTGCCACGCGCCGAGCGAGCTCATCGTGCGTCTCTCACAACCCGCCCGGCAGTTCGAGGCCTCGGTGGGCATTGACAGCCGGGCCGGCGGCGGGAGCGTCGAATTCCATATTCATGCCGCCGGTGCGGAGGTGTGGAGTTCCGGGCTCGTGCGGTTTGGAGAGCCCGCCCTGCCCGTGACGGCGTCTCTGCACGGCGGCCGGGAATTCGTGCTTGCCGTCAGCGACGCGGGCGACGGCATCTCGTGCGACCAGTCCAACTGGGCTGACGCGCGGGTCACGCTGGAGGACGGCACGGTGGTCTGGCTCAGCGAGCTGCCGCTCCTCGGGCAGGATCGCCAGCCGTATACGACGGAGCCGGTTTTTTCTTTTGTCTATGGGGGACGGCCTTCGGCGGAGTTCCTCCCGGGGTGGCAGACCGAGCGCGCCACACAGCTCCTGGACGATGCGCGGACACAGCACGGCGTGACGTACCGCGACCCGGAAACGGGGCTGGTGGTGCGGTGCGCGGGGGTGGAATACCGTGATTTTCCGGTGATCGAGTGGACGCTGTACTTCAAGAACGGCGGCACGGCCGACACGCCGATCCTGTCCGATATCCTCGCCATCGATACGCCGTTTCCGTGTCCGGCCTCGGCGGAGTGGACGCTTCATCACAACAAGGGCGACAACTGCACCCCGGACAGCTATGAACCCCTGACGAACACGCTGTCCGCGCCGGCCGACCTCGTGCTGGGGAACACGGGCGGGCGCCCCACGCAGATGGGGTTCCCCTATTACAATCTTGCGGGCGCAGGGAACGGGCTGCTCTTTGTCGTGAGTTGGGCGGGACAGTGGCGTGCACAATTCACGCGGGACGACCGCGGGCTGCGTTTGCGCGCGGGCCAGGAACTGACCCATTTCACGCTGCATCCGGGCGAGGAAGTCCGCTCGCCGATGATCGTGCTTCAGTTCTACGGGGGAGAGTGGATTCGCGGCCAGAACCTCTGGCGTTCGTGGATGCTTGCGCACAACATGCCGCGTCAGAACGGGGCGCCGCTGAACCCCCAGCTTTCGCTGTGCACCGGGAACTATTATCCCGCACTGATGAGCACCGCCGCGGGGGAACGCGCGTTTATTGAGCGCTACGCCGGCGAGGGCATCCGGGCGGACTACTGGTGGCAGGACGCGGGCTGGTATCCCTGCGACGGGGTGGGCTGGCCCAAGACCGGCACTTGGGAGCCGGACCCGGTCCGGTTTCCCGGAGGACTGGTGGCCGTGGGCGATTTCGCGCGCACGCACGGCATGAAGACGCTGGTCTGGTTCGAGCCGGAACGCGTTCATCCGGGCACGTGGCTCGCCGAGAACCATCCCGAATGGATTCACGGCGGCGCGGACGGCGGCCTGTTGAACCTGGGCGATCCGGCGTGCCGCGAATGGCTGACCGGCCACATCGACCGGCTCATCACGGAACAGAAGATCGATTTCTACCGGCAGGATTTCAACCTGGATCCCCTGCCGTACTGGCGCGCCAATGACGCGGCCGAGGCGCCCGACGGCCGCCGCCAGGGCATTACGGAAATTCGCCATGTCGAAGGCTATCTCGCCTACTGGGACGCCTTACGGCAGCGTCACCCCGGCCTCCCCATCGATTCGTGCGCGTCGGGTGGCCGGCGCAACGACCTCGAGACCCTGCGTCGTGCCGTGCCGCTTCTGCGGAGCGACTGGTACGGCGGTCCCGCGGGGCAGCAATGCCACACCTACGGTCTTGCGCTGTGGTTTCCCTTCACGGGCACGGGGGTGATCAGCCAGAAGAACGCCTACTGGATGCGCAGCTCGATGGTGGCGGAATTCACGTTCGGTCCCGACGCCGCGGGCGTTGACGTGCTGGATTTCGCGCAGTTGCGCGCGTGTATCGGGGAATGGCGGCGCCTTGCACCGTATTTCTACGGCGATTTCTATCCGTTGACCCCCTACACGCTCGCGGAAGAGCAGTGGATGGCGTGGCAGTATGACCGGCCCGAACTCGGGGAAGGCGCGGTGCAGGTGTTCCGGCGCGAAAACAGTTTCTACGAGTCCGCCCGTTTCCGGCTTCACGGGCTCGAGCCCGGCGCGCACTACAGGGTCACCGACATTACACGGAACCTGGAATGGAAGGGCACGGGCCGGGAAATTGCGGAGGACGGGCTGGCCGTGTCGCTCCCCGAACGGGCGCAGGCCGCCATCTGCCTCTACAAACGCGAGGGCTGAACGCGGCCGGTGCGGGATGCCGGCCGTCGAGAGGAGACGGGTGCATGACCGGTGACGGGATCACGCGCGCGGAGATTGCGCGGGGATTCGGGGAGCTCGGCGTTCGCGCCGGCGATGCCATTCTGGTGCACAGTTCGCTGAGCAGCTTCGGACACGTGGAAGGCGGCGCGGACGCCGTGCTCGACGGCCTGCTCGATGCGCTGGGCCCCGAAGGAACGCTGCTGGCGCCCACCTTGACGGGCGGCCCTGAACTGTCGCCGGAGAACCCGCCTCACATCGATCTGCGCACCGCGCCCTGCTGGGTCGGGCGCATTCCCGAAACGTTGCGGCAGCGTCCAGAGGCGGTGCGCAGCGTGCATCCGACGCATTCGTGCGCGGCCATAGGCCGGCGCGCGGCCGAGCTGACCCGCGGCCACCACCTCTCCCCCACGCCCTGCGGCGTGACGTCGCCGTATTTCCGCCTGGCGCTCGCGGGCGGGGCGATTGTGATGATCGGTTGCGACCTGAGCCGCTGCACGACCTGCCACACCATCGAGGAACTCGCCAACGTAGACTACCATCTTCAGCCGCGCGTGGCCCGCGGTTCGTGCATCGATCAGAGCGGCGCGCGGATCGAGACGCCCTGCCGGCTGCACCGCTACGACGGTCCCGAACGCGATTTTCCCGTCCTCGAACCCCTGCTTCTCGACACCGGCCTGATGCGCAAAGGAACCGTCGGCCACGCCGAGATCCGCATGATCGACGCGATGGGCCTGATCGAAACCGCGCTCGACCGCCTCCGCTTCGACCCCTGTTTCCTGACCGAATTTCGGGGACACAGTACTTAATTCTCTGCGCGAAGCCTTCACGAGAGGGCAAAGAATCACTGTCAAGAGTATAATTAGGTATTGTGTTCCCAAAATTGGGAGGCGGCGTGACGATGATGAAGCGGCGGCAGTTTCTGGCGGGAGCGGCTGGGGCGGCTCTGGCGGGGGTGACGGGGGCGCCGGAGAGGCGCCTGCATGCGGAGGAGCGGGCTCCGGCCCGTCCCATGCGCGTCCACCTCTGGTGCTGGGATTCGCGCATGACGTGGGACGACGAACCCGGCGCCATCGCCCTGCGCATGGCGTCCGCGGACAGGAAGTTTGTCTATCCCAAACGACCGGAGTCGTTTTTGACGGGGTTCAAACGGCTGGTGGACTACTGCGCGCGGATCGGGGTGCACAGCATCACCGTGTGGGGGTTTCTGCGCGACGCCCACGGCGGGGTGAAGGCCGCCGCGGAGCTGTGCGCTTACGCCTCGGACCGGGGCGTGGGCATTCTGCCGGGGGTGGGATTGTGTTCTTACGGCGGGTATTTCTACGATGGCGACCATCGCTTCAATCTCGACACCTACCTGCGCGACCACCCCGACCGGATCTCGAGCGCCCGGGAAGAACGCGGCGAACGGGTCGTGACGCCGGTGCTGGACCCGGCCCTGGACGCCAACCGGGCGTGGTGGCGCGACGGCCTCGAATGGATGCTCGAGACCTTCAAGATTGCCGGGATCAACTATGAGATGGGCGATTTCGTCGTCAACCCGTCGCCCCAGGCCGCGGCCGCCCGGGCCGCGCTCGGGTTCGAGGCCGACGGCAATATTTTGGACGCCGTGGTCGCCACGCGGGAACTGATGGACTACGCCCACCGGGCCAAACCCGACGGCGTTTTCATCAACTGCACCTACCGGGGGCTGCAGGACATCACCGGCTTCCCGAGGATGCCCTTTGTGAACGCCGTGCACCCGAACACTGTGTGGGAATATACCCTGCGGGGCATGGTCCGGCGGCCCGGGTTCCCCGA
>JAAYAQ010000453.1 GCA_012719295.1 Candidatus Hydrogenedentota bacterium
ATGATCATGGTGCTGATGGTGGGGATCGGGGCGTTTTACCCGGCCGTCGATCTCACCGCGGGCGAAAAGGAACGGGGCACCTTCGAGACCCTGCTTTCGACCCCGGTGACCAAGTTCGAGATCGTCTGCGGGAAGTTTCTGACGGTATTCTGCATCAGCATGCTGACCGGGCTGCTGAACCTCGCCAGCATGGCAATGACGTTCACGTTCCATCTGTCCGACCTGCTCACGAAGCTGCAGGTGGGAACCGAGAAGGCGCCGGTGCAGTTTCCCCTGGGCACGGCGCTGCTGATGATCTTGCTGCTGGTGCCGCTGGCGCTTTTTGTGTCGGCCCTGATGATGTCGGTGGCGGTGCTGGCGCGCACCTTCAAGGAAGCGCAGAATTACGTCACGCCGTTCTTTCTGCTGATCACGATCCCGGCGGGCCTGGCGGGCCTGCCCGGCCTGGAACTCAGCGCCATGCTGCAGTTTGTCCCGATCGTGAACATCGGCCTGCTGTTCCGCGACCTGCTTACCGACCGGGCGACGCCCGAGGCCGTGTTCAGCGTCTTATTGAGTACGAGTGTGTACGCCCTGCTTTCCCTGGTCTGCGCGACCTGGCTGTTCCAGCGGGAGGACGTCATTCTCTCGGAGGAGAAGGGCGTGCCGTTGACCCTTCGCCGCTCGCGCATCGCGCCGCGGGGCGTGCCGACGGTCGGAATGGCCATGACGCTCTACACGGTGATCCTTTTGTTGATCTTTTACGTGGGGGTGTACGCCCAGTCGAAGCACATTGTGGGCGGCCTCCTGATCACGGAATGGCTGCTGATTGCGCTGCCCACGGTGGCCCTGCTCTGGTATCTGCGGGTGGACCTGTTGAGCGCGTTGCACCTGCGGTCGTTCCGCCTGGACGGCGCGCTGGCGGTCGTGGCCATTGCGTTTTCGTGGCTGGTGCTGGCGTTTCAATTGGGGATCTGGCACAGCAACGTGTTGCCCATGCCGGAAGAAATGGCAAAACAGTACCTCCAGCTGATGCATTTGGATGAAGCGAATCTTGCCGTGCTTCTCGCGGTCATCGCGGTCTCGCCGGCCATCTGCGAGGAGCTCCTGTTTCGCGGGGCGATCCTCTCCGGGCTCGAGAAACGCCTGCCCGCCTGGCTGCTCATCCCGGTGGTGGGGCTCCTGTTCGGCGTGTTTCATCTGAGCATCTACCGGGTGGCGCTGACGGGTCTGACGGGCATGGTGCTGACGTATGTCGTCTGGCGGACGCGTTCGCTCTGGAACGGTATCCTGCTGCATTTCCTCTTCAATGCGTCGGCGGTGCTGGTGGCCTCTGAGCGGATTCCCGACAGCGTGTCTCTGGCCATGCGCAACCTGTCGTCGGCGCAGGCCGGCCTTCCCTGGTGGCTGATTGGTTTGGCAGCGTCGGTCATGTCGGCCGGCATCGGCTACCTGCACCTGCGGTTCCCGGGGCCGGACAAGAGCGCCTCAGAGTAGCATCTCGTTGGCGAGCATCTGGTCCAGGGTCTGGCGTTTCCGGATCAGCCGCAGTTCGCCATTCTTCCGGAGGAGCACTTCCGCGGCTTCAGGAAAGGAGTTGTAGTTCTTGCAGCACATGGCGCTGCAGTAAGCGCCCGCGCCGCCAATCACAAGCGCGTCGCCGATGCGGGCCTCGGGCAGGCTGCGCGGGAGCAACCCCTCGGGATTCCCCGGCTCGGGAGTCAGCACGTCGCCGCTTTCGCAGCAATGGCCGGCGATGAGGTAGTCCGCGGCGGGGCGCGCCCCGGCGGAGGCCGGCACCAGGGTGATCGGGTGCTGGGCCCCGTAGATGGCCGGGCGGAGCACGTCGGTCATCCCGGCGTCGGCCTTGATGAACCGGTAACCGCCGCTCCCCGTATCGACCACATCCATCACGGTGGCGATGAGGGCGCCGGCATTGGCCACGATGAAGGTTCCCGGCTCGATCTCGAGTTTGAGCTGCCTGCCGTGGGCTTCGGCGTGCTGGCGAAGGATTTTGCTGACGGCCTCGCCGATTTCCTGAAGGTTTGCGGCCTTTTCTCCGGGCATTCGGGCCACTTTAAACCCGCCCCCGAGGTTCAGGGTGGCGACCTCGGGAAAGCGGGCAGCGGCGTCGAGGGAGAGTTTCGCGCAGGTGGTCCAGACCTCCGGGTCGCCGCCCGAACCGATGTGCGTGTGGACGCGGGTGATGTGAATGTTCAGCGCGCGGGCGGTCTCGAGCACTCGGGGAATGTACTCGTGCCAGATGCCGAAACTGGACGAGGGTCCGCCGACGTTCGTGCGGTTGTTGTGCCCGGAACCGAGCCCGGGATTGACACGAACCCCCAGGGACGCCCCGGGGAAGCGCTCGCCGAACGCGGCGAGCTGCGCCAGGGAACATGCATTGAACTGAACCCCCGCCTCGACCAGGCGGGCGAGATTGTGCGGAAGTTCCTGGGCGGTAAGCTCGATGTGCTCGGGGGGGATGCCGGCGCGTTGCGCGCGTTCGGCTTCGTACCCGCTGCTCGCGTCAATGTGAAGTCCCAGGTCATGGAGGAGTCTGAGAATCGCCACGTTGGGCAGGGCCTTCATGGCGAAGCGGGCGGTGAGACCGAAGGGACAGGGAAATCCGAGCGCCTGGCGGGCCTGGCGTTCCAGCGTGGCCTCGTCGTAGACGTAGACAGGAGTTCCAAACTCGCGCTGGATGGCCTGAACCTGGCTGCGGCTCAAGAACAACGAGGGCTCCATGGGGATGCACCGCCTTTCCGTTAAGACCTTCAAGAACAGAGGCCTATACATACCACATCCGGCCCCCTTTGAGCCAACTGCCGGATGTCCCCGGTCCCGTTATCGCGCGGGGATGCGGGCGCCTGGAACAGCATTGAATCCGGACAGCCGCTCGTGTGTATACTGGAGCAGACGGGCGGGACAGGAGAACGCAGGGGGACACCGGCAATGCATCGGCACGAGGCGCGTGAGAAATTCGTCCAG
>JAAYAQ010000078.1 GCA_012719295.1 Candidatus Hydrogenedentota bacterium
CCGCCCCGCGCCCGATCCGTCGGCATTGCGGGCACAGCGCCAGACCGCCTCTCCGGAGATCGTCACCGCCCTGGACACGCTGGTCAGCAACGAAGTGTTTGGGACCGGCCCGAGCATTCAGGTGAAGCGCGACAGCGTGACCGCGCTGGATGGCAGCACGCTCTCCATCACGCTGGACGATTCGCGGAACAGCGTATTGGTCCTCGAAACCACGCCCGAAGCGGTCGAAAACGTGTTGCTTCAGGACCGGTTCGTCCTGGCCATGGCCCAGCCCGGGCCCGCGTCCGCGATCACGCAGGCCGCGCCGCCGGCGGAAGCCGCCCGGAAGGCGGCCGGCGAGCCGGTCGCGCTGCCCCTCGAATTGCCCGAGAAGTCGTTCATGGGCACCCCGCTCGACTACTGGTCCGAGATTCTGGAATTCACCTATACGGCCCGCGAACCGTTCATGGTACCCGCAGGTACGGAGCTGCTCTCACGCGGCAAGCCCGTCACCAGCAGCGACCCCACGCCCTCGATGGGCAAGCTCGCCATGATTACCGACGGCGACAAGGGGTTCCAGGAGAAGAGCCTCGTCGAGCTCGACAAGGGCCTCCAGTGGGTTCAGCTCGACCTCGGCCAGCCGTCCAGCATCCAGGCCATCGTGGTATGGCACTTCCACATGAGCGAGCGGGTCTACCACGACTTCAGCGTCCACATTGCCGATGATCCGAACTTCACGCAGAACGTCCGTACCCTCTACAACAACGACCACGATAATTCGGCGGGGCTCGGCGCGGGGCACGACAAGGAATACGTCGAGTCCAGCGAAGGCCGCCTCATCAACGGCCACGGCGAGGTCGCGCGCTACGTCCGGCTCTACAGCCGGGGCAACACCTCGAACGAGCGGAACAATTACGTCGAGATCGAGGTCTGGGGCCTGCCGGGCACGGATGCGTCCGTGGTTGCCGAGCGCGCGACGCAGGGGCAGAAGCCCGAAGTAAAGCCGCCAAGGCAGTCCCGAACCGAAATGGCCATCGTGCGCATCGAACTGCCCGAGAAATCGTTCGTGGGCACCCCCCTCGACTACTGGTCCGAGAATATCGAGTTCAGCTACGAACCCGGCCAGAAACCGCCGTCCAACCAGGTCGTCGCCCGCTCGAATCTCAGCCCCGTTGACGGCAAGGACGAGGACTGGTCCGAGTTCGAGGTGGTAGCGTCGGCATCGGCCAGCCCGGCGTCTCCTCCGCCCGCCAAGGGCGGCGGACTGCAGAATGTGATAGTGGGCGGCGCGATACGGGTCCGCGGGAAGCATGCCCCGGTCCCTGCGGAAGGCAAACCGCTTGCCTTGGGGATGCCGTTTCTTGCTGAAGCCGAACCGCTCGACACCTCGGACCACCCGGATTTCAACAACGACCCGAATCTGGTCTACTGGCCGGAACACAACACCGAAGCCTACGACCATATCGTCGAGAATCCGTTCCGGAAGGTGGCCGACGAGGCGTTGTCGACGTTCTCGATCGACGTGGACACGGCGTCATATGCCAACGCGCGGCGGTTCCTGAACCAGAACGCCCTGCCGCCGCCCGGGGCCGTGCGTATCGAGGAGTTCATCAACTACTTCGACTACAACTACGCCCCGCCCGACGGCGAAGACCCCTTCGCGGTGCATGTCGAGGTGGCGTCGTGCCCATGGAAACCCGAGCACCGGCTCGCCCGAATCGGCCTCAAAGGCAAGGTAATCCCGCCCGGCGCCCGGCCGCCCTGCAACCTGGTGTTCCTCATCGATGTGTCCGGCTCGATGCAGCCTGAGAACAAGCTCCCCCTGTTGAAACGCGCGATGGAGTTGCTCGTAACCCAGTTACGCGAGGATGACCGGGTCGCCATCGCCGTATACGCCGGGGCGTCGGGCCTGGTGCTGCCCCCCACCTCCGGAGACGCCCACCGGACCATCCTCGAAGCGCTGAACAACCTCCGGTCGGGCGGCTCGACCAACGGCGGCGAGGGCATCAAGCTCGCCTACAATACCGCCACCGAGAGCTTCCTGAAAGACGGCGTCAACCGGGTCATCCTGGCCACCGACGGCGATTTCAACGTCGGCATGACCGATGAATCACAGTTGATCGACCTGGTTGAATCCAAGGCAAAGACCGGTGTCTTCCTCTCCGTGCTCGGCTTCGGCATGGGAAATCTCAAAGACGCCACACTGGAACAGCTTGCCGACAAGGGCAACGGCAACTACGCCTACATCGACGACATGGACGAAGCACGTAAAGTGCTTGTAAAAGACCTGTTAGGAACCCTGGTTACCATCGCCAAGGACGTCAAGATCCAGGTGGAATTCAACCCGGCGCTGGTCCAGGCCTACCGTTTGATTGGCTACGAGAACCGGAAACTGGCCAAGGAAGACTTCAACGACGACACCAAAGACGCCGGCGAAATCGGGGCCGGCCATACGGTTACGGCGTTGTACGAACTGGTTCCCCCGGGGACGGCCCTCGCCATTCCGGGCGTGGATCCGCTAAAATACCAGCAGAATCAGCCCGCGCTAACGGATGCCGCCAGTTCCGGCGAGCTGTTTTCGTTGAAACTTCGCTACAAGAAACCGGATCAAGACACCAGCAGGCTGCTCACGTTCCCGGTCAGGGACGAAGGCACCGCCTGCGAGAACGCGTCGGAGGATTTCCGGTTCGCCGCGGCCACCGCGGGATTCGGAATGCTGCTGCGAAACTCGGAATACAAGGGCGCGCTCACGCATCAGCTGGTCTTGACACTGGCTGAACAGGGCCTGGGTAGGGACGAACAACACTACCGCGCCGAGTTCATTGGACTGGTGCGGAAAGCGCACGCCCTGGCAAGCCAGTGAGCATGATGGGCCGGGGCAGACCCTCATCCACCTCGGGGTCTCCCCGGCCCCCCCTTTTGCGTACCGCTGCGCCACCGTGCCGGCGCTCCCCCCAAACCCGCACTCTTTGGGGTATAATCCCAACCGGGGAATCATACGCTAGAACGCACATGGCGCCTTTTTCAGCCATTCAGGGGAGGTTTTGAGCGGTATATACGGGGCTGTGGTCCCGGTAATTCCATTTTTCGCTGTTTTTCAAAATGAAGTATGGTATAATCTCCGGGGATCCTGCAGGGGACCGCATCAGTGGAACGGGCAGTTGCTGGGCTGGGGATGGGGAATACCTATGGCGAAAGCGACATCACACACGGGCGAGGGGTGGGATCGGCTCGAACGGCTGGTTCTCGATCTTCAAGACATGTCGGCCGACG
>JAAYAQ010000454.1 GCA_012719295.1 Candidatus Hydrogenedentota bacterium
GCGACGATCCCGATCCGGTGTGGGACCGGCGCCCTCGCCGGTCATCCGAACGGGGACACGTAGTGGCGCCGGGGCGGCGCTTGGAACATGTCCCCGTTCTTGTAGGGCGTCTTCAAACGCTGAGATCTCCGTGCCGTCTGTGGCCACTGCGCGCTGTTCATCCTCTGGCGGCGGTGTGGACGACGTTGGCGATATAGCCGCGGAGCCAGAGGCCGAGGTCGTCGATGAGGGAGTAGAAGAGGGGCACGATGAACAGGGTCAGGACGGTGCCGGTGGTGAGTCCGCCGATGAGGGCGCGGCCGAGGCTGTGGAAGGAGACCTCGCCGATCTGGGTGCCCTGGGCCAGCGGCACGCAGCCGAGAATGGTGGTGAGCGCCGTCATCAGCACGGGCCGGAGCCGTTCGCGCGATGCCTGGAGAATGGCGGATTCCCGGTCCTGGCCGCGCAGGCGCAACTGGTTGATGTGGTCGACGATGACGATGCCGTTGTTGACGATCACCCCACACATCAGGATCACGCCGATGAGCGACACGGAATCGAGCGGCACCTCGCTGAGGTACATGCTCCAGTACACCCCGATAAAGGCCAGGGGCACCGAACTGAGAATGGAGAGCGGCAGGACGAACGATTCGAACAGCGCGCCCATGACGATGTAGATCAGGATGATCGCGAACACGAGGGCGATGCGGAAATTGCGGAAGCTCGTGTCCAGCTCCTCCGCCTCGTCGCCGATGTCCAGCGTGTAGCCCGGGGGCAAGTTGATGAGCCCGGTCAGGGCCGCGATGTCGTCCTTGACCTTGGAGAAGATCCGGCCGTAGGTCTTCGCGGTGATGTTGACGACGTTTTTACCGTCGACGCGCGTGATGGACGTGGGGGTGCCGGCGCGCTGTTTCCGCACGAGGTTTTCGAGGGTCACCAGGCTGCCGCTGCTGGTCAGCACGGCCACGTTGTCGAGGTCGGTGATGGATTTGCGGTCGTCGCCCCGGAACCGCGCCCAGAGGGGGATCTCGCGTCCCTCGCGCTTCATGTCCGGGAGCCGGACTCCGCGCAGGGCAAAATCGACGGTGCGCGCGACAACGTAGGGGCTGGTGCCGGCCATGGCGACCTGCGTCTGCTCGATGAGCAGCTGGATTTCGTCGTCGCCGCTGTCGGCATCCGTGGTGACCTCGGTGACGCCGTCAATGTTGGCAATCAGGCGGCGGACTTCCTCGGCGTGTTCACGCAACTGGGGGCCGTCGTCGCCCTGCAGCCGGAGCGTCAGGGTGCGTTCGCTCTGCGGGGTGAGGCCGCCGACGCCCGTTTCGATCTTGCCGCCCGGCACCAGCGGGGGCAGTTGGGCCGCGAGCTGTTCCCGTACTTCCTGGGAACTGTAGGGGAGCACCGCGCCGGGCGGGCAGTCTTCGAGCTGAAGCAGATACAGCCGCACCGAACCGTAACGGTCGCCGGGCTGCACATAGATGTTCCGGATGCCCAGGCTGCCGCGCTGGGCGTTGAGGAGGCCTTCGATGCTCTGGAAGATCGGGACCGTCATATCCGGGTTGAAGTTCTGGTCAAACGAGATCGCGATCTCGACCCGCCGCATGTCCAGGGTGGGGAGTTGCTGCAACCCCACCGCCCGGTAGGGAATGTACGCCGTGACGAGCAGGATGAGCGTGACCCCGCACACCGCTGCCAGCCGGTGGCTCATGGTCCACGCCAGCACGCGGTCGTACGCCGTGACCGCATGGGCGAGAGGGCCCCAGCGCAGCATGCCGGACAGCGGTCCGTGCCCGCGGAAAAACGCCGCGAGCCGCCGATAGACGCCGTAGTGATGGCGGGGCCGCAGGGCGCACGCCGCGACGGGAATCGCGGTGAGCGCCACCGCCAGGCTTGCCAGCAGGGCCACCGTCACCGGCACGGAGAATTCCCGCATGTGGATGGCCATTTCCCCGTTTTCCATGTAGAACACCGGCACGAAGACCACGACGGTGGTGAGCGTCGCCACCGTGATCGCCAGCCCGACCTCGTTGGCCCCGCGCCGCGCGCTTTCCTCGGGCGAGTATCCCATCATGGTGTAGCGGGCGATGTTCTCCATGACCACAATCGAGTTGTCGACCAGCATGCCCACGCAGATGATCATGGACGTGAGGGTGACGAGGTTGAGGGTCATCCCCCAGAAATACATGAAGATCAGGGCGGGCGTGAGCGATACCGGAATCGCGAGCGCAACAATCAGCGTCGGACGGATGCGCCGGAGAAACAGAAACAGGACGAGGATCGCCAGCCCGCCGCCCTGGATGCCCGCCTCGCGCAGTTTGCTGATCGCATTGCGGATCGTCTCGCCGTGGTCGGAGAACACAAACAGTTCCGTGCCTTCAAACAGGGGTTCCTCGAGCGTGCGGGCCACCTCGGCCTTCACGGCTTCGCAGACGTCGATGGTGTTGGCCTCGGACTCCCGGCGTACCGAGATGAAGACGCCGTGTTTGCCGTCGATGGTGTGCCGCGACGTGCCGTCTTCCCCGCGGTACTCGACATCCGCCACGTCCTTGAGCCGCCGGTTGTTGGGTCCCACGATCGTCTCGCGGAGGGCCTGCGGCGAGGTCACCTCGTCTACCGCGCGAACGTGGTATTTGCTGTCGCCGTCGTAGAGTTCGCCGACGCCCTGGTTGACGCTGTTGCTGCGCAGCCTGGCTACGACGTCGTAGAGGCCGAGGTTGTAGCTGCGGAGGGCGGCCTGGTCGAACCCGACGTCGATCCGTTCGTCGCCCGTTCCCGACACCTCGACCTCGGCCACGCCCGGAATGCGCATGAGCCGGGGCTGCAGGACCGTCCGCGCCCAGTGGGCCAGGTCGGTGTCGTTTTCCCGGCGGAGCAGCGCGAGGCTGAGCACGGGCCAGGTCTCGGAACTGGACCGGCGGAGGTAGATGCGGTCGACGCCGTCGGGCAGGCGCGCCCGCATCCGTTCCACGCGGTCGCGCACGTCGGCCGCGGCGAGGGCGAGGTCCGTGTCCCAGTCGAAGCGCATGGAGATATGGCAGCCGCCCGCGTCGCAGTGGGTGACGATCTGTTTGAGTGCGGGGATGGTGCGGAACTCGCCCTCGGCGGCGATGGCCACCTCCGATTCGACCTGGGCCGGCGTGGCGCCCGGGTACGGGATCGCCACGAAGATCACCGGGAACTCCAGTTTCATGATGAGTTCCATGGGGATCAGGCGGAGCGCGATGACGCCGAGCGCGATGACCGTGATCAGGCCCATCAGCACCGTCACGCGGCGGTTCAGCGCTATGGTCGGCAACGAGATGTTTCTCATGGGGTGCGGTTCACGAAATAGAGCCCGGCCCGCGGCTGTTCCTGCTTGAATGGAGACACGAATTCCCGTAAGGTAACTCCATGCGGTCACAACTGCCCCTCATTATACCCATTTGGGGGGCAACGCGTTACCTGCGGCGCAGGCGTGCGGGGATGCGCGGCGGTTTATCCGATGGCGTGATGTCCCGAAGTACGGAAAGGGACCTGTGTGAAGGAGCAACAAGACGATGAGTACAACGTATCATGAACCGTTCGACAGCCTGTCGGAAGATGCCCGGAACATTCACCGGGCGCTCGCCAGCGTGATCGAAGAACTCGAGGCGGTGGACTGGTACCACCAGCGCGCGGAATGCACGAACGACCCGGAACTCAAGGAGATCGTGCTGCACAACCGCGATGAAGAACTCGAACATGCCGCGATGGGCCTCGAATGGTTGCGGCGGCGGATGCCCGCTCTCGACGCGCATCTCCGCACGTACCTGTTCACCAGCGAAAACATCCTCGCGGTCGAAGAATCCGCCGAAGGCGGCGAATCCGGAAGCGGCGAATCCACGGCCTCCGGCGGCGATCTCGGCATTGGCAGCGGCAAAGGAGGTAAATAACCATGGCGGATATTCTGAAGCGGGCATTGGCCCCCCTGACCCACGAGGCGTGGGGCGAGATCGATGAAACGGCGAGACAAACTTTGGGGCCCCTGCTGTCGGCGCGGAAGATCGTCGATTTCGAAGGTCCGAAAGGCTGGGACTTCGCCGCGGTGAACCTGGGGCGCCTCGACGTGCCGAAAAAACCCGCCCCGGAAGGCGTAAGTTACGGCATCCGCAAGGTCCTGCCGCTCATCGAGGCGCGGATCCCGTTCCGCCTTAACATCTGGGAACTGGACAACATCTCGCGCGGGGCCTCGGATCCGGATTTGTCGCCGTTGGAAGAGGCGGCCAAAGAACTGGCCCTGTTTGAAGAAACCGCCCTCTACAAAGGCTTCAAGCAGGGCGGCATCGACGGCATCATCCCGTCGTCGCCCCGGACGGCCCTGCAATTGCCGGCCCGGGCGGAAGACTTCCCCAAGACCGTCGCGCAAGGGCTCGACGCCCTGCAGGCCGACGGCATCGGCGGCCCCTACGCGCTGGTGCTTGGCCCGGCGGCGTACCAGTTGCTGACCCAGGCCGTTGGCCCGGGCTACCCGGTGAAACGCGGCGTCGAGAGCCTGTTGCAGGGCGAGATTCTGCGCAGCCGCGCCCTGGAAGGCGGCGTGTTGCTCTCGGCGCGCGGCGGCGACTTCAAGATGACGGTCGGCGCCGACCTCTCCATCGGGTATTCGAGCCACGACGCCGAGGATGCCCATCTCTATCTGGCGGAATCGTTCACCTTCCGCGTGATTGAGCCTGCCGCGGCCGTGGCGCTGAAACCGGCGAAATAACGGCCAAAAATAGCGTTTGCGCTCTAGCGAAGAGGCCGCCTTCGGGCGGCCTTTTCCCGTTTAAGGCAGGCGGTTTTCCGGGGGGCGCCGATCGGCCCGCGGAGGAGGGGCGGTCTCGCACTGGGGGGCGTGGGAAGCGTGGGAGGCGAGATGGACACGGCTGCGGCGACGCCGCAGGCGTCGAATGCGGTCAGCGGCCCGTTCTCGGCTTGCCTTTTTGGAATGGTGCAGTCAATATTCTTGTTGTGGACAGCGAGCCATGGACCGTTCGGCTCGCCCGTGGACAAAGAAGATGGGGCGAAGGCGGCGTCCCCGGGGCACCCCAATAACGCAGCGCGTTTGGAGCGTTTCGAGACAGACCGTTCAGTGGCGCGGGGACGCGCAAGTACGGAGGACGTATGCAGGCATTGGCGGAACTTCATCCGGTATGGCAGGCGTTTCTGGCGACGATGTTCACGTGGTTCATGACGTCGGCGGGCGCGGTGCCGGTGTTTTTCACGAAGGAAGTCAATCCCAAGGTAATGGACGGTCTGCTGGGCATGGCGGCGGGGGTGATGATTGCGGCGAGTTTCTGGTCCTTGCTGGCGCCGGCGATCACCCTGAGCGAAGACATGGGGTATCCGGGCTGGGGGCCGCCGCTGGTGGGGTTTCTGGCGGGCGGCGCGGCGCTGTGGGGCATCGACAAGCTTCTGCCGCACCTGCACCCGGGCCTCGCGATGTCGGAAGCGGAAGGCGTGTCGACGTCGTGGCGGCGGAGCACGCTGCTGGTGCTGGCGATTACGATGCACAATTTTCCCGAAGGGCTCGCGGTGGGCGTGGCGTTCGGTGCGGCGGCGGCGGAGATTCCCGGGGCGTCGGTCGCGGGGGCGGTGGCGCTGGCGCTGGGCATCGGTTTGCAGAACCTGCCGGAGGGCACGGCGGTCGCGATGCCGCTGCGCCGCGAGGGGCTGTCGCGGTTCAGGTGTTTCATGTACGGCCAATTGTCGGGGATGGTGGAGCCGATCGCGGGCGTGCTGGGCGCGTCGGTGGTGATCGTCATGCGTCCGTTCCTGCCGTACGCGCTGGCGTTTGCGGCAGGCGCGATGATCTATGTGGTGGCGGAGGAACTGATTCCCGAAGCGCAGCGGCGGGGCGACACCGACATCCCGACCATCGGCGTCATGGTGGGATTCGCGATCATGATGTTCCTCGACGTGTCGCTGGGATAGCGGCGGGGCCGCACGCACGCTCCCGGGAACCGAGCCCGGGTCTCCCGCGCGCTACTTGGCCACGCCCGGCTGGCGCTTGAGGAAGGCGATGGCCTCCGCGATGTCGGCAACGGGGTCGGCGCCGCATTCGCGTTCGATGGTCAGGTACCCCGAGTAGCCGAGCTCTTCGCGCAGGATATGGAGGTACCGGGGGAAATCGACGTCGCCTTTCCCGAGGGGCACTTCCTGGACCTCCTTGTTCTCGACGATGGCCCGGGCGATGCCGTCTTTCGCGTGCGTGTGCACAATGAAGCCGCGCAGGGCGTACAGGCCGTCCAGATGGTTGAACCCGCACATGACGAGGTTGGCGGGGTCGTAGTTGGCCCGGGCGCCGCCGCTGTTGACGCGGGTGAGAAAGTCCGCCAGGACCTCGGCGGACTCGGGCCCGGTCTCGGTGGCGAAACAGCAGCCGCGGTTGGCGGCATATTCGGCGATTTCCCGGACGACGCCGAGCAGGCCGGTGTATTCGCGGCTGAGCGGGTCGTCGGGGACCACGCCGACGTGCGTGGTGAGGATGGGGGTCCGCAAGTCGACGCAGAGGTCGAACATCTGTTTGGTGCGGGCGATGCGCTCGTCGACGGTAACGGGGTCGGTGAACCCGCCGATATCGCCGCAGAGCGCGGACCGCTCGAGGCCGAGGGACGCCATGTGCGTGATGAGTTCCTCACGTCCGCTCCGGGTGAGATTCCGGGGGTCGAGGTCGTTATCGACGATCCAGAGCTGGACGCCGTGCGCGCCCAGTTCCTTCGCTTTGCGGAGGGCCGCTTTGGTGTCCATAGGCAGCGATGCGGTGATGATGCCGACTTTCATGAGGTGCGTACTCCAATTCCGGGCGGTTTCGGTTTCGCGAAGGTCATGGGGCGGTGCGCAGGCGCTGAATCATGGCGGCGATGCGGGCGCGCCAGACCTGAAACACGTCGAGTTCGATATCGTAATCCTTGGTCATGACGGTGATCTCGTCGACGTTTTCCATGTGCCACCCGACCAGGGTGTTTACGGCCTCGTCGAGGAGCTGTTGGGCCTCGTCGGCCTGGGCGCTGCGTCCCGCCTGGCGGGCAACCTCGATCTCGTGCGCGAGCAGATGAAGGGCGCGGTAATCCTCGACGCCGTCGCGGTCGGCCTCCCACCGTCGGGACGGGACGACCTCCTCGCCGTTCTGGTAGACGATGGCATAGTCGCCGCCTTCGATGGGCCACCAGATGTCCATGCCCCGGTAGACCCAGTAGCCCAGGCCTTCGACGCCGAGTTTCCAGGCGGACCATCCGAGGGCGCGGTAGTGGCCGAGGGGAAGCAGGTCTCGTCCGGGCCCCATGGCCTCGTAGGTCCAGAAGTGCCTGGCGTTTTCCTGGAACCAGGTCACGAGGGCGGGGTCGCGTTTGAGGATGTTGAGTTCGGGTTGCCAGATGTCGATGAGGTCCTTGAACTCGGCCAGATATTCGGCGCGCACGAGGCCGGCGGGATCGGTGTAGAGCTGGGCCTGCGGATTGGCGCGCTTGACCGTTTCACAGAAGGCCTTCAGCCGGGGAATCTCCTGAAAACCGGTGTTCCAGGGTTCGTCGATGGGGTAGAAGGCCCACTGGTCGTAGGGGAATCCCTTTTCGAGGAGGTGATTCGCGAGGGCGTCGATGGCGGTTTTGAACCCGGTAAACCAGGCCTCGGAATCCTCGGACGGGTTGACGCCCTCGGGCCAGCGGCGCGCGGGCGGGGCGCCCCAGAGCAGGAAGAAGTGCCCGGGAACGCGGGCCAGGGAGGCGTCGACGTGGGCCCAGTCGGGCTCGCCCGCGAGCCGGCCCGTTGCGTCGACCGGCACCGCGGGGAGCGCGGGACCATATATGCAGGAGACGCCGTGGTCGAGCATGTCCTGCACGACCTGATCGGACACGCTGCCAGCGTCCATGCCGCCCCAGTTCATCTTGACGTAGACGTCGCCGGGCAGGGTGACGGGCCAGACCTCGATGCGCAGGGGGATCTCGCGGATGGTGGCCGGCCGGGTGAGGCTGCCGATGTAGAGGGGGAGCTCGTGGGCGCCCGGTTCAAGACCGTGGGTATTGAACACGAGCCAGAGCTGGGTGGCCTCGCCGGGGACGAGCGTCAGGGTCTGCGACTGGTCCAGTTCGGGAAGCGCGTCGAAAACCCGGGCGCTCATGGTCGTGGCGATCGGGACGGCGCGGCGCAGCGTAACCCGTGCCGCGAGGTCCGGCGCCGGCTGGGGCCGCTGCTGGCCGAGGCTGGGTTTCTGGAAGGTGCACCGGACGGTTAGCGGTTCCGCGGTGGCGTTGAGCAGCGTGAGGGCGGCGTCCTCGAACTCGTTTCCGAACGCGTGGACAGTGATGGGCGCGTTCATGGCGAGCCCGGTCTCGACCTCGCGGGGATCGAAAGAGTCCCAGGGGTTGGGGTCGCGCCAGAACATGAACGCCCCGGTGTCGCCGGCGTTTCGCAGGCCCGTCAATACGGTGGCGCACCGCTCGAGGGAGCGTGCGTGCCTGCGGAGATCGGTGGCCATCGCCGCGATTTCCTGCGGGGGCCGGTTCTGTTCTGCTGCGGCGGCCACGGCGCGCGCCCGGGCATGCAGCGTTTCGTTGAGCACGGCCAGGCCCGAGGCATCGGCCCCGGCGCGATCCGCCGCGGCTTGCGCCTCCTTGCATGCGGCGTCGGCGACGTCCAGACCGCAGGCGTCCGGCGGGAGGACGTCTCGCATCGCGGCCAGCAGGACCACAGGCTCTTCGCCCGGCTCGCGATGGAGAACGGCCTTGACGCTCTGCGGCCCGCCGTGTTGGAGCGCCAGGGTCAGGGCCGCTTCCTGGTCGCCTTCCCGGAGGTCGCGGATGCGCGTCTGCATCGGGCCGTGCTCAGGTTGCAGCGAGAGTTCAACGAACCAGCCGTCTTTCGCGGGGGCGGGAAGCGGCTGGCGGAATTCGTTCTCGCCCCAGAAGAGAGGGGCAGCCGGGTCGCCGGACCCGCCCACGGGGGCGGGCCGGGCGGCCGGGGCGCCCAGCGGCACGTTGGCGTTCGCGGTCATGGCCGAATTGCCCCGCAGGGAGGGCCACGCCACGCGCCCGGCCTGGTCCCACGACAGGGCCTGGATGCGGGCCGGGCCCGATGTGGCGACAATGACCTCGAGGTGGCCGTCGCCGTCGATGTCGCCAATGGCGGGCGAGGCGTTCGCTTCGCCGCCGGCGTTCAAGGCGTTGTCCACGGTGCCGTCCTGGCCAAGCACAAAAACGCAGGCGCCGGTGTCGTGGGCGCGACCGCGCATTCCCGTGACGATCTCGAGGAAGGAATCGCCGTCGATATCCGCGACGGCGGGCGCCCAGAAGATGCCCCTGCCGTCCAGTTCGAGTTCCCAGCGGCGGGTGCCGTCGGGGTTCTCGCAGTAGACCCGGTTGCCTTTGTCGGCGTGGATGACCTGATACCGATCGTTGTGATCGAGATTGGCGATGGCGTTGGAAAAGTAACCCTGCATGAGGTCGCTCGTGCGCCAGAGCAGCTTGCCGGTCGGGCCGTCCACGGCGATGAGGCAGGTGGCGTTGCCCACGTTGCTGCGGGTGATGAGGACTTCCGCGCGGCCGTCGCCGTCCAGATCCGCGATGTTGGGACCGGACCGGCCGTACGGGGCGCGTTCGGCAAAGCGCCACTCGACCTTCCCCCAGCCGGACAGACAATACAGATGCCCGTTGTCGGTGCCGTAGACGATCTCCGCGGCGCCGTCGGCGTCGACGTCGCCGACGGCGATGCCCCCGACGCGGAACTTGTCGCCGAAGAACCGCCATATCAGCTCGCCCCGGGCATTCAGGCAGTAGAGCCAGCCGTCGTTGAAGCCGAACACGATCTCGATGCCCGGCTCGTCGACGACATCGGCGGCGACGAGACACTCGAATCCGCCGAGCGGGGAGCCGGTTGCGAAGCGCCAGAGCAGCTCCCCGGACTGGCTGAAGCAGAGCAGCTCGCCATCGATGGTCGCGGTGAGGATTTCGGCTTCGCTGTCGTCGTCGAGGCTGGCGACCGTGGCGGGAGCGCCGAAGGCGGCGGGCTGTTTCACACGCCAGAGCACGGTTCCCTGGCCGTCGATACGAAGGAGTT
The DNA here is from genome assembly GCA_012719295.1 of Candidatus Hydrogenedentota bacterium. GTDB lineage: Bacteria > Hydrogenedentota > Hydrogenedentia > Hydrogenedentales > SLHB01 > UBA2224. The sequence continues at coordinate 10,030 of JAAYAQ010000454.1, forward strand.
CGTCGCCTGCAACGGCGATCACTCCCGTGGGATGGGCGGCGTCGGGGAAGAGGGTCGGGGCCTGGGGGTCGGCCGCGAGGTCGAGCTGCCATTCGGTGGTCTGGGCAAAGGCGGCGGCGCAGCAGAGCGCGAGCAGGAGGGCCAGGGCACAGTGTTTCATCGGGGGGATCTCCGGTGTTTTGTGGTTGGCAATCATGCTACCGGTTGAGCTGCTCCAAGACAAGCGCGACAGCGCCATGCGAGAAGCACGCAGGCGAGAACCCCTGCGCTGCGGGCCGGCAGGCCCAGCCGGCATTCGGAAAACTCACGCCGCGCTAACAGAATTCTAACAGTCATCCGGTACGCTTGTGTGGATACTGCGGTGGATTCCCATTCTCTCCACACAAGGAGCGCGTACTGTGGCCGACACGAAGGGCTGGAGCCGGGTGGCAAGGGCGTGCGCCGTGACGCTGATGTCGGCGCTGGCCTGCGGCGTTTCCCGGGCGGGCGAGGAACTCGTCGTGGACGGTTCGACGACGGTCGGGCCCATCGTGAAAGCGTTCGCCGAGTTCTACATGAAGAACGACCCCGAAGTGAACATCACGGTGAGCGAATCGGGAAGCGGCAACGGGGCCAAAAGCCTGATCAACGGGACTTGCCATATCGCGGCGATGTCGCGGTTCATGAAGTCGAGCGAATATGCGGCGGCGGTGGGGGCGGGCGTGACGCCGGTGGCGCATATTGTGGCGCTGGATGCGCTCGCGGTGATCGTACACCCGGGCAATCCGGTGACCGGCCTCACGCTCGCCCAGTTGAAAGACATCTATTTGGGGAAAATCACCCATTGGAACCAGATCGGCGGGCCGAACGTGAAAATCGTCGTCATCAGCCGCGACACGAACAGCGGCACCTACGAGACCTTCGAGGGGACCGTGATGCAGGGCGCGAAGATGGCCGGCAGCGTCGAGTACGTGGGCAGCAACGGGGCGATCCGGAGCCGCGTACAGAGCACGCCTGCCGCGCTCGGGTACGTTGGCATCGGCTACCTGGACCGCGGCGTGAAAGGGCTGGCCGTCGAGGGCGTCGCGCCGGAGATTGAGCCCGTGAAGACCGGCGAGTACCCGATTTCCCGGCCCCTGTTCCTGTTTACAAACGGCGTGCCGCCCATGGGCTCGGCGCTGTGGAGATTCGTGACCCTGTACCTGTCGGAGAAGGGCCAGGCGATCGTCAGCGCCATCGGGTTTGTCCCGGTGACGAATTACGGCGCGGGCGCCGCGCCGGCGCGGGGCCCTGAACCTGGGGACGGCCATGAATACGCCCCGTAAACGCAGCGGGGATGCGGCACGGCAGGACGCAGCCCCGGCGCGGCCCAGTCTCCTGCTCAGCAGGCGGGCGAGCCGGCTGCGGCGGCTGGGAAGCCTGCTGGGCACGGGTTTGCTGTTTCTGGTGGCGAGCGCGTCGACGTTTGCGGTGCTGTTCATCTTCATCTACATCATCAAAGATGCCCTGCCGTTCTTTCAGGCGGAGGGATTTCGCGAGTTTTTCACGAGTACCCGGTGGTATCCCTCGCATTCGGACGCGGAATTCGGGGCCCTGGCGATCATTTACGGCAGCGCGATGGTGACGCTGGGCGCCATTGTCTTTGCGGTGCCGCTGGGGGTTACGGCGGCGATCTGCCTGAGCGACGTGCTTCCATTTTCGGCGCGCCAGTTTGTGAAACCGGTGATCGAGATGCTGGCGAGCATTCCGTCGGTCGCGTACGGATTTTTCGCGCTGGTGGTTTTCGCGCCGCTGTTGCAGGAGTACGGCGGGCGGGTGCCGGCACTGCTCATCTGGGTGTGCGGCGGCCCCGCGGGGCTCCTCGCGGCGTTTCTGGTCGGCGAGGTTATCGTGCGGCGGTTTCCGGAAGGGCGGCGTCCGGCGGCGCGCCTGCCCGTGCTCGGCCTGACCGCGGCCATGTTTCTGGCGGGGCTGTATTTCCTGGGGCGGTATGCGGACGGATGGGCCGTGTCGAGCGGCACCAACGCCCTGAACGTGTCGATCATCCTCGGCATCATGGTGCTTCCGACGATTGTGAGCGTGTCGGAGGACGCGCTTCAGGCCGTGGGACGCGAGATGCGCGAGGGAAGCTACGCGCTCGGGGCGACGCGCGCCGAAACGATGCTGCATGTGGTGCTCCCCGCGGCGAGCGGGGGGATTGGCGCGGGAATCATCCTCGGGCTCATGCGGGCCATCGGCGAGACCATGGTGGTGTGGATGGCGTCGGGCAACGCGACGCAGATCCCGAAACCGTGGTTTAACGTGCTGGAACCCATTCGCACACTGACGGCCACGATCGCGGGCGATATGGGCGAAGCGGACCAGGTGACGGGGTCTTCGCGGTACCACGTCCTCTTCGCGATGGCGCTGCTGCTGCTGGGCATCTCGTTTGCCTGCAACCTGATGAGCGAGTGGGCGGTGCGCCGCGAACGCAGACGCTTGAGCGGGGCGTAGGCGGATGGAACTGGGCACACGCAGGCTGGTTGACCGGTACTTCACGGCGTTCGGCGTGGCGTCGATCCTGCTGATGGCGGCGTCGCTGGCGGTGCTGCTGGGGCCCATCGTGCGCGAGGGCGCCGGGGCGTATGTGTTCCGCGGCACGATCGAGTTCCGGCGGATGATCTTCGAGGAATTCGGCCGGGGCGACGAGACGGCCCTGGCGGCGGAACGCGCGCGCGCGGCCGAGGCGCGGCGGCCGGTGTATGCCATGCTCGAGGCATTCCGGGCCGAAATGGCAGCGATGCCGCCGGATCGGCGCGAGCAATACCGCCCTGCGTTTCACGAGCTCGAGGAAGAGCTGCGCCGGCTGCTGGGGCCGCCGCCGGGGGCGGACGAAGGCGTACTGCCCCGGCAGAACTACGGACAGACCCGCTGGGATCGCGCGCTGGCGGCGTGCCATGACGTCCTTTACAGCACCGAGTGGCGGCCGAGTCCAGCCGGCGGGATGATGGAACGGACCTTCCGGCCGAGGGCGGAACA
>JAAYAQ010000455.1 GCA_012719295.1 Candidatus Hydrogenedentota bacterium
GCCCCGCCGTCTGACCGCGGCCAAAACGCCGGAGAGGTTCGCGGTGTCTGGTGTTTTAACTGCATCCGGAGTCTGGAGGTTGTGTTGACGGGTTATTTCCGAATCCTGGCGCTCCTGGGCATGGCCGCGGGAGCGGGATTGGCGTCGTACGGCGAAGATTGGCCCATGTGGCGGTACGACGAAGGACGCACGGCGAGCAGTCCCGAGGAGTTGGCCGGCGAATTGCATCTCCAGTGGCTGAACCACTATCCGGCGCGGACCCCGGTATGGGAAGACCCCCTGAATCAGGATTTGATGCCGTATGATGCGGTGTACGAGCCGGTGGTTGCGGGGGATACGGCCTACCTGGGCTTCAACGACAGCGACAAAGTGATCGCGCTCGATCTCCGGACGGGCGAAGAGCGGTGGACCTTCTACTGCGATGGTCCCGTGCGGCTCCCCCCCGTGGTCTGGCGGGACCGCGTCCTTTTTGTCAGCGATGACGGCCATCTGTATTGCGTCCGGGCATCGGACGGCACGCTGGTGTGGAAACGCCGCGGCGGGCCATCGGACCGCAAGATTCTCGGCAACAGCCGCCTGATCTCGACCTGGCCGGCGCGGGGCGGCCCCGTGGTGAGCGAGGGCGTGGTCTATTGGGCCGCAAGCATCTGGCCGTTCATGGGCGTTTTCCTGTACGCGCACGACATCGAGTCGGGCGAGCTGGTCTGGATAAACGACGGGGAAAGCGCGCGGTTCCGGCAGCAGCCGCATGGCGGCGCGGTATCCTTCGCCAATGTGGCGCCGCAGGGCCCGTTTGCCCTCAACGGCGACGCGCTCCTGGTGGCCGGCGGCCGCTCCGTCCCGGCGGCGTTTGAACGGACGACCGGGGAATTCCGCTATTACCGCGTTGCGGACTACAACAAGACCGGCGGCTCGTTTATCGCCACCCTGGGGGACCTCTTTTTCAATCATTACCGCGAACGGGTCACGTCCGTCTACAACCTGGCGGACGGCGAGCTGGTGTGTCCGCAGATTGGCAAGCATCCCGTATTGACGCGGGAGTTGATGTACCTGTCGGGCCCCGAGATTGCCGCCATCGACATGCCGGCCTTTCAGCGGGACCCGGCGACACTGGAAGGCGCGGCGGCCTGGTCGCTTGCCGTAGACGCGTCCGGCGACCTCATCAAGGCGGGGGGCCGTCTGTACGCCGGCGGGGACGGGCGGATCACGGCGGTCGAGCCCCCGGGACCGGGCGGCGAGCCCCGCGTGGCATGGGTCAAGGCCGTGGATGGCAAGATTGAGCGGCTGGTCGCGGCCAACGGCACCCTGCTGGTGGTCACGCAGGACGGCCGGGTCATGGCGTTCGGGCCAAAGCCGGCCACGCCCGTGGTGCGGCCGCTGCCCCCTTCGATCACCAGCCCGCCGGAACCGGCCCTGAAACAGGCCGATGCGATTCTCGCGCAGACGGGGATACGCGAGGGGTACGCGCTGGTCTACGGACCGGGGGACGGCACGCTGGTGGAGGCGCTGGCCGCGAAATCGAATCTGCACCTGGTGGCCGTCAGCGCCGATGCGGGCGAAGTCGAGCGGCTGCGACGAAAATTCGACGGGCTCGGCCTGTCGGGAACACGCGTGGCGGTGCTGGAAGGCGACCCCTTCACCCTCGAACTGCCGCCGTACTGGGCCTCGCTTACGGTGGTCCAGGAATTGAGTTCCCAACGCTGTCCGCGGGATGCTGCGCTGCTGGATCGGCTGTTTCACGCCGCCCGGCCCTATGATGGGACGATCTGGCTGGAGAATTCGGCCGAGAACCAGCCCCTGCGCGCCGTGTGCGAGGCGTCGGAACTGCCCGGACTGCGTTGCCGCACGGACGACGCGCTGATCATCGCCCGTGAGGGCCCCTTGCCGGGCTCGGCCTGGTGGACGCACAATCTGGGCAGCGCGGCGCAGACCGCGAAATCCGATGACACCCTGGTGCGCCTGCCGCTGGGCCTGTTGTGGTTCGGCGGCAGTTCCAATCTGGATGTCCTGCCGCGCCACGGGCACGGCCCATCGGAACAGGTGGTGAACGGCCGCCTGTTCATCCAGGGCGTGGACTGCATGAGCGCGCGGGATGTCTATACGGGCAGGGTCATCTGGAAACGCGTGCTTCACGATCTGAACACCTACGACATCTACTACAACGAGACCTACAAGGAAGCGCCGACCGATACCCGCTACAACCAGGTTCACATTCCCGGGGCGAACGCCCGCGGCACGAACTTCGTCGCGACGGTGGACTCCGTGTATGTCATTCAGGGGACCGAAACGCATGTGCTCGATGCGGCGACGGGCGCCACAACGAACATCTTCCGGTTTCCGCCCGTCGATCCCGAAGCGCGGAAGAAGCAGTATCCGGAATGGGGTTACATCGGCGTTTCCGGCGATCTGCTGATCGGCGGCGCGCATTTCGTCGCCTTCTCGGACGTTGCCCCGGTGAAGTCCGCGGAATACTCGCTGTGGTCGGACTACGACTGCACCGCGAGCCGGGAACTGGTGGTGATGAACCGGCACACCGGCGAAATCCTCTGGTCCACGGCCTCGCGTCACGGGTTTCTGCATAACGGGATTGCGATCGGCAACGGCACGCTGTACTGCCTCGACAAGATGCCTCCGGGCATTGAAGACCGCCTCCGCCGGCGCGGTATCGAGCCGGAGACCTCCCCCCGGTTGCTGGCGCTGGATTTGCAGACCGGCGAGGTCCGCTGGGAAACCGATCAGAACGTGTTCGGATCGTTCCTGAGCTATTCCGAAGCGCACGGTATTCTGCTCCAGGCCACCCGCCCGTCGCGCGACACCGTGGAGGGCGAGGAGGGCAAACGCATGATTGCCTACCGGGGGCAGGACGGACAGCTCCTCTGGGACAAAGAGACCGCCTACGCGACGTTTCCCATTCTGCATAACGACCGCATCATTACGGAGACCACGTGCCTGAACCTGACAACCGGCGAATTGCTGACCCGGGAACATCCCCTGACCGGCGAAGAAATGCCATGGACCTGGACGCGCGCCTACGGCTGCAACTACCCCATCGCGGCCGAGAATATGCTGACCTTCCGGTCGGGCGCGGCGGGTTTCTTCGACCTGCTCAACGACGGGGGCACGGGCAATTTCGGCGGGTTCAAGTCGGGCTGCAGCAACAGCCTCATCATTGCCGACGGGGTGCTCAATGCGCCGGATTACACCCGCACGTGCTCGTGCGCGTATCAGAATCAGACGTCGCTGGCCATGGTTCACATGCCGGAAGCCGAGATGTGGACATTCAATTCGGTGGGCGACCCCAAGGCATCCATCGTCCGCCTGGGCGTCAATCTGGGCGCCCCCGGCGACCGGCGGCTGGAAGACGGAACCCTGTGGCTGGACTACCCTGACGTCGGAGGGCCGTCCCCGAAAATCGCGGTGACCTCGCTTCCGGAAACGGTGCGCTGGTTCCGCCATCACGCGTCGCGTATTCAGGACGGCGCCTACCCGTGGGTGGCGGCATCCGGAGCCCTCGGCCTTCAAACGCTCCGTGTCCAGCTTCAGCCCGAGGGTTTGCCCGAAAAACGGTACCGGGTCCGGCTCTTCTTTGCCGAGAACGACGGCGCGGAACCGGCGGAACGCGTCTTCGACATCGGGTTGCAGGGCGCCGTCGCCGCGGAAGGCGTGGACATCGCGGCGTTGGCGGGCGGCCCGTACCGGGAACACGTGCTCGAGTTCCCGGGGATCGCCGTGACGGATGCGCTGGTGGTCGAGCTGACGCCGCGTTCCAAGCTGGAGACCCTCCTCTGTGGCGTAGAAATAGTCGCGGAGGGCCGCCCCCCGGAGAAAGTCGCCAGAGCCAATGAGTAGACGGGGTCAAAGACCGGCCGGGGACAGGACGAACCGCTGTTCCGGCGCGGTAAAATGGGCGCTCGCGCTGACGCTGACGCTGACGCCGGCGGCAATTGTCCTGGCCTGTGAAATCCCCGTGTATCAGTGGGCGTTGTTGAACTGGGAACCGGATGTCTACGAGCTTCTGGTCTTTCATGACGAACCGCTCCCGCCGGACACCGTACAGGCCCTGCAGGCGTTGACGGCGAAGGCGCCGTCCGCGCAACAGGCGCTTAACATTCGGGTTCGCGTAGTCGGGCCGGGGCCGGATGCCGAAGCGGATGCCGCACACATACGGCAGCGCGAGGAAACCGGGACCTCCCCGTGGGTGGCGTTGCGGCATCCGGGCATGCCCCCGGATTTTCCCAGCCTGTGGACCGCGGGCGCGACGGTGGAAACCCTCCGGCAGCTATCCCATTCCGCGGCGCGGGACAAAATCACCGACGCCCTGCTCCGGGGGACCTCCCATGTCTGGGTAGTGCTGGAATGCGGCGAACAGGAGAAGGACGCCGGCGCGCGGAGCCGGCTGGAAACCGCGCTGGCGGAGATGGCTGCCGCAATCAACCCCGACACCATATCCCCCAATGCCCACATCACGCACGAGATTGTGTCCGTGCGCCGGGACGATCCCGCGGAGGCAATCCTCGTCCAGACCCTGTTGCGAAGCGAGCCGGACCTCCTGGCGTACGATGAGCCGATGGTGTTTCCTGTATTTGGCCGGGGCCGCGCCCTGTATGCGCTGGTCGGCGCCGGGATCACGTCCGAAAACCTCCGGGATGCGTGCGTGTACGTGGCCGGGCGGTGTTCGTGCCTCGTAAAAGACCAGAACCCGGGGGTCGATTTGCTGCTGGCCGCGGATTGGGCCGGCGCCGCGGCGTCCGTCGCGAACGCGCTGCCCCCGTCTCCGGCGCCGACGGATGCCGCGGTGGCGGAAGCCATCGCGACCGTGCCGGGACCGCGATTCAGCCCCGGGTGGTATATCCTGGCGGCGCTGGCTGCGGCTTTGGTGCTGGTGGCCGTGGTCTCCGCGGTGCTCTTGCGCCGTTCCTTTTCCCCCTCTTCGCCGCGATAGTCCGTATAATACACGCGAACTCACGTGAACCGGCGCAATGCATTCAACGGAGGGTTCAATGATGAGACTGTATCTGGTGCAGCATGGCGAAGCGATGGAGAAATCCGAGAATCCGGACCGCCCGCTCACGGCATCGGGACGGGCCGGCGTGGCCGCGGTGGGAGGTCTCCTGCGCAAGGCAGGGGTCAACATCCCGCGAATCGAGCACAGCGGCAAAACCCGCGCAAAAGAGACGGCGCAACTGCTGGCCGAGGCGGTGGGCGGCGCCGAGGTGCGGGAACGCAAAGACCTCGCCCCCAACGACCCGGTGGACATCGTCTGCAAGTCGCTGAAAAACGTGGACAGCGACCTCATGCTGGTGGGGCATTTGCCGTTCATGAGCAAACTGGCCTCGCTCCTGCTGACGGGCGATGAATATGCCGACGTGCTGTTCTTTCAAAAGGGCTGCGTGGCCTGCCTGGAACGTGACGTGGACGCCACCTGGCGCGTGGCCTGGATGGTGGCGCCTGAACTTGCCCGCGCGGGAGGCTCCTGACGGCATCTTGCCGGGCGCGTCCGAAAGGTCGCGACGCAGTCGCGCCCGGCGCGGTTACCGTGGGCTACCGCGGTTACCGTGGGCTACCGTGGACTGCGCGCAGCGCAATCGGCTGGAATTCGATGCCGTTCTTCCCCACCACGGCCCGAACCGGCCCGAGCAGGGTCTCCCGCAGGCGCACGCGGTGCGTGTAGATGTCGAAGACGGTTTCGGGATACGCCACGGTCTGGATGATGATCTGGGGACGGCCCCGGCCGTGCAGGTGCGCGAGCAGTTCCTCCCGCTCCGATTCGAGGGTTTCCAGGGTGGAGCGCATGTCGTCAATATTGCCTGCAAGCTGTCTGAGGGCCTCGCGGGCGTTGTCGCTCAGCACGCTCTTCTTGCGTTTGAGATCGCTGAGCGTTCCCTTGATCTTCGTGAGGCTGTCGCGGATGCGATTGATCTCCGCTTCCTTCTCGCCAATCGCCCGGGCCAGTGCGGGATCCAGCTCAATGGCCAGTCGCGTGCGCACCAGGCCCTCGCTGCCGGCCTGTTTCACCCGGATGCTGCCCTGGGCAACGACGCTGCCCCCCACCAGGCGGCCGCCCGGCATGATGAACGAACCCCGGGTGAACACCGTGGAGTTGACCGTCTCGCTCTCAACCACGACGTCGTCCCCGGCTTCGATGTCTGTCTCCACGAGAAAACGAACCTGCACCCGGCCCCCCGCCTTGATGCGGTGGTGACCGCCTCCGGTGATGCCGCGGCGTACGAGCAGGCTGCCCCCGGCGTCGATGTCGGCGCCCTCAACGATCCCGCGCACCTCGACGTCGCCATCGGCCCGGATGCGGGCCTCCGCCTCGACGTCTCCCTCAACGAACACCGCCCCCGTGTGGTCGATGTTCCCGGACGCAAGACCCACGTTACCGTCAACGATATAGATCGGGTCGACGCTCAGCACCAGCCTGGAGTACCGGACGCGTCCGCTGCGTACGGCATGGAACTCGATGCCGTTTTCACTGACCTTCACATTCGTGCCGCACCGGACCCGCAGGGTCTTCGGCGTGTCCACGGGAATGCGGTTGCCAAAGACATCGCGGCCGTTCTGGCCGGGTTCGGGAGGCCATACGCGAGCGATCAGTTCCCCTTCCCGTACGGAGGGATCGCCGGTGCGCTCGCGGTAGTCGATTGCGCCGGTTTTCTCATCGACAACGAAATCGGAGCTGAAAAAATCGCGTGTCCATTCGATCCAGCCATCCTTCGATGGCGCCGGCGCCACGCCTTCCACCAGCGCCACGCCGCTGATCCGGCCGTCCTCGCCCGGTGGCGCTTCCGACAGAACTTTCCAGAGCTCCGCTTTCGAGGGAATCACCGCGACGCCGAGGACCGCAAGTTCATCCGTAATGGCATCAACGAGTTCCCGTCGTTGGGCCTCCGGCACGGCGCCGCTGAAAAGCACAGCGAGCCGATCCTCCGTCAGTGAGAGGTGAACATCGTGCCGGCTCTGATCGGTGGATTCACCCATAAAATGTGATTAGTAATTAAAACTATCCAGAGTGCAGCATTTCCATGGTGTATGATGGACTTACGGTACATGCCGGTCAAGAGAACAGGCCAACATGGTTATAGACGATGAAGTGAGATTTTTGCAAGGTATTTTTGGGGACTGCGGGTTTCCCCGCGCACCCCGTCTTTGAATTGCCCGATCAGCGGGTGGTTTCCGCCGGAAGTCTGCGCAGCACGAACAGCTTGCCGGATACGAGCTCGTCTACCGGAATGAGCGCCGTTCCCTCCTGCATCCGGCAGGGCACGGGCACGAGACCCTCCTCGGTGACTTCCTCCGCACTGACCGAGGGGAGGAAGTCGGGCAGGGTCACGGAGAGCATGAAGCGCCTGGCCGGTTCGATGAGCGGCGGGGCGTCCTTGCTGGCGGGAATATGGTTGGCCGCGGCCAGCACCAGCGCATCCGGCCCACAGAGGAGACATCCGGTCCAGACCCGCGGCTTTTCCCAATACTCCTGGCCGGCCGTTCCGGTGGCGACGGTCCCGGCGTCGTTCGCCGCAAGCTGAATGGGGGTCCCCAGAATCAGCAGGTCGGCGATATGCTCGACAAGCCGGTTGCAGCGTCCGATTTCCTGGGCAAACGCGTCCTGCTGCGCCCAGCCGCCGGCTCCGGGGGAATAGACCCAGCTCGACAGGCCTTTGACGCCGACGCCAAGCGCCTGAACCAGGTTTTGCCGGTATTCTTCGGGGAGGGGCCCCCGAACCTTGTCGGGCACCCCCTGGCCACTGGACCATCCATAGGCTTCGAGAAACGCGAACACGGGGGTCGGCGCCGCGCAGGCGCGCACATGCTCGAGGCTTTCCCGCACGTAGGCGTGGTCGGCGCCGTAATACGTCACGGGGTAGGGATCGAATCCGTTGATGTCCCCGAACTGTCCGTAGACGGCCCAGTTGAGGGGCCGCACGGTGCCGTTCATATTCAACCAGCTTGGCACGGGGCCGTTGTAGCGCTCCAGGAGCTCCTGCCATCCGGATTCGGCCAGTTTCCGGGCGTGCCAGCCGAGTCCATGGTCGTACCCGCCGCCGGCGTCGTCTTTGGCATCGGGTTCGTCGGGTCCCAGCACATAGGCCACCCGCTCATGAACACCGAACACATCATGTTGCATGGCGGACGTAACGAGATCGTGTTCCCGGCAGATTTCAAGACTGCGCATCAGCCAGGTGGCGAGGTTCATGTGAAGCGGCCCGCACAGTTCTTCGGGGACATGCACCGAGCTCCGGGGAAACATAAACGGCAGCACCCGGAACTGGGCGGCGATCACCCGCCCGTTGGCGAGATGCAGTCCGGCCACATGGTACGCGCCCGGTTCGAGCGGCTGGTTCAGGCGCGCCACCGCCAGAGCCACACCCCCCGGAAATTCCGCCCCGTACAACACGGCGCCGGCGAGCACCTCACCGTCCAGCGAGGCGGCCGCAAGCGGCGGCGCATCCTCCCCTGTCTGCCGGCGGCCGTAGATGTAAAGCGTCATCCGATCCTTCGAGGTAACCACGTAATCGAGCGCCGCTTCGGGCGCGGCGTAAGCGACATCCGCCTCGGCGGCGGGCGCGTTTTCGGCCGGCAGGGCGATGCGCACGCCGTCGCCGGGCAAGCGCTTCCGGAACCGCACGTAGACCTGACCGCATTCCCCCGGCGCCAGGGTACGCGGACGTATCCGGTACCAGATCACGCCCGGCGCATCCCAGGCGCTCTCGACAAAATCCACGTACTGTTCGTCAGCCGGCGCCCCGTTGAGCAGGGGGGACTGCGCCAAGCGCACGGGATACTGTCCGGCATTGCGCACGATCATGCGTACCGCACCGAATTCTTCGTGCTCGGCGTACAGTCGTTGCATGAAATGGAACGTGAGGCCGGTGCCGGGAGCGATATCGGCCATCTCGGGGCGTTTCCTGCCCTCGACGACCTGGGAATCGGCCGGAGGCGCCGGGTCGGGAAGGTACGAGGCGCTCACGACCTCGAGGGGGCCGCCATCCGGCAGCGCGGGCTTCGAGACCCATTCGCGCACGGAAGCGCCTGCGATCTCGATGCGCCGGATGAGGACCTCCCCCGTGTCTTCGGCGGTGATGCGCAGCTCGTGCGTGCCTTCGCCGGGCTTGAGCTCTACATAATGCGGCGTTTCCACGTCGAAATAACTGGCGGTATCGAATGTGCCCACGATTTCGCCATCCCAATAGACCACGAGCCTGCGGAATCCCTGCAGAGACGTATTGACCACGATACGCGCCATGACAGGTCCCCGCTCTGTCCCCAGGTCGACGAATACGCCCAGTCCCGTGGCTGAACGCGTGGCCGGATCATAGCGTTTGCAGATCGGAAATCCGTCTGTTTCGCCGGGGCGGAGGAGCGGGTGGCTTGCGGCATCGACGAGCCAGCCGTCGACATCTTCGTAATAGTGCGGGGCACGGCCGTCCTCGGGATCGCGGCAGTCCAGCGCGATGGCGCGCCACGACGTGTTCGCGCGGAGCGCTCCCCAGGCACGCTCGGCGGAACCGGCCCCCGCCGCCGCAACCGTCTTGTCCTGGTCCACTGCAATCTGGACAAGGAGGTTCTTGACGATATTGGAGGCGTGGGACTTGAGACCGGAATGATTTTCGAGCGTGAGCCGCAGCCAGATCTCGGTCTGACCCGCGAAATCTTCCGCCGAATCGGCCCCAAAGACCAGGGGGCCGGTCTGCCAGGCGTTTGCATCGGGCTGGAAACGGGTGCTGCTATCCGCCCGCGTCCAGTCTACGCCATTGCCTGACACGTCCAGATGGGTGACGCCGCCCAGATGCCGGGCATTGGACATCTGCTCGACGCTGACCTCGATGTCGCGGATGGGATGGCCGCCATAGAAGCGGTAGACGAGCTCCCTCCGGGCTACCGGCCCCGCGCTGAGCAGTTGACCGGGCGCCCACACCTCCGCGTCAGACGTTGCGACAAAGGCGTCCAGCAACACTTTGGGCGTGGAAAAATCGTCGTGGTATTCGAACCGGCCGTCATCACCCGGAACAATGGGGATGCCCTGCCCGGCCCCGGCGCGCATCGTGGCGAACAGGAGAAGGATTGCGAAATACAGCGCCCGGCGGTAGTGCTGTGGACTCATGATCGTGAATTCCCCTTTCCTCCCGAATATGTACGAATGTGCACGGTCGCCCCTTACCCGTCGAAGGCCTGTTTCAGACGAGCCAGCTCCTCAGCACTGACCACCACCACGCATCCATGGCGCGCCAGGCCGGAGAGAAGCCGTGCGCGGTTGTGGTCACGTTCATATTACTCTGGCGTCATCTCGAAGCGCTTCGAGGTGGCGTAGACGTGAACATCGTAGCCTCGGATGCCGTCGCGGAAGCGGTTGTCCCGCACGGTGATGGTTTCATCGGAGTTCAGGCGGTAGAGGGACTTGCCGTTCAGCTCGGGCGGCAGTTGCGAGACCTCGAATCCGATCCCGACGTAGGACTCGTTCACGGCGATCAGGATCCAATCTTCGCCGGCCCGGCGCAGCATCAGCACGGGGCCTTCGCTTCCGATGGAGGCATAGGTGTCGTCGCCGGCGCAGACCGGAGGTGTGGCGGGCGGCTGGCCCACGATGCCCGGCTCCAGAGCGCGGAGTTCGCGCGCCACCGTGAACAGGTCGGTCCACAGTTGGTCGCCGGGTTCGAGCACGTGGACGCCCCAGTAGAGCACGGCTTTGGCGCCGTGAACGAGGGCGTCGTAGGCCATGAAACGCGATTCCTCATACGTGGGCCGCCGGCCGCCGACGTCATCCTTCGGGTTGAAGGGATCGTTGAGGTCCTTCCAGCCGAATCCCTGCAGGACCATCCAGACCGCCTTGCCGGGCGCGGCGGCCTGCATGCGCCGGGTGTATTCGCCGATGCAGGACAGGCTGCGGTTGGGAAGGTCGGCGTGCAGGACGCCGCGGTTGAACGGCATCGGATAGATGTCGCAGCCCGCGGCATCCACCTCGCGGTTATACCCTTGCAGCGCGGGGATGGTGTTGCGGGGGGCGTGGTTCTGCCAGAAAAGGGTGTCCGGGTCGATGCTGCGGACCAGCCGCCATCCCCGCGTGAGTTCCTCGCCCAGCTCGTGCGCGCGCGCCACGCAGACAGTCACGGCCTTGTCCGGGTTGGGATTTTCCTTGCCGAGGGCCTGCCACAGTTCGTCGTAGAGGGCCTGGCCCTCCGCCCACAAACCGCGGGCAATCCGGTCTCCCGCCTGCTTGTGTTTGGCCTTCCAGGCCTCAATCACCGTGGCATCCTGCTCGGGTGCCGCCTGCTGAATGAGCGCCGACAACTGCATCGGCTGCTCGAAAATATTCCACTGAAACGCGCTATACCACTGCATCCAGAGCGCTTCGTCGGGGCCTTCCCACGTGATCACGGCGGGGTGGTCTTTGAACTGTTCGATCACCTGCCGCAACCGGGCCTCTCCTTCGGCGTCGCCTTCTTTCAGGGCCAGCCCGTGGCCGAGGGGGATCCACGCGTACATGCCCGCCGCGCGTATCCTGTCGAGCACGGCACTGTCGGGTTTTCCGCGCACGAAGTTGAACCCGTTATCGGCCAGGCGCGCGAGAAACGCGTCGTCTTCCGGCAGGTTGTAGCTGCCGATGAGAAGGCGCGGCTCGCCCTCGACCATGGCGAAACCTTCGGGAGAGAGCCGGACGGTTTCGGCGCCCTCGGCCAGAATGCCGGCCGTAAGCATCAGCAGCGCTACCCCCATTCGAACTTGTTTCATGTCGCGCGCCTCCCTGGCGGTTCAGCCCTTGTCGCGCGCGCACCCGCGGGACCGCCCGCGGGTGCGCCGAATCGACATCCCCGAAAACGACGTTACTTGTTGTTGACCGTGACGCCCGGCCACTCGTCCGTGCGGAACGGCGAGGCCGGCAAACCGGCCTGATTGTACAGTGTGCATTCGGGGTTGTCCGCCCAGCCGTAGCGCACCGCGACCGGCTCCGCCACGCTGTCGGACCACACGGTGACGCTGTTCTTCCCCGAAAGCTCCGCGTTGGCCCAGACAAATTTCTGATCGGCGCCCGCGACGGCAAAGCCCTTGAGTTCGCCGCCCTGGGCTACGAGACCGTCGCCGGCATAGCGAAACCGGAGAATGGCCTTGCCCCCGCGGAACCGCGCGGAGTGGTACAGGGGTCCGGAAGGCATGACATCCTGGCCGTAGGTCTTCGCCAGCGCCCAGTACGCGAGGCGTCTGCCGGCGTCCTGTTTGTTCTTGGGGTGGATGTCCACCGCGTCACCGATGTCGATGATGACCGCCATGCCGGTGTTCTTGAGAGCCAGCGTCATTGTCTGGGCTTCGCGGAGTTCCGCCCAATCGGAATCGGCCGGCTCCGGCTTGCGTTCCCGGAAGTTCGCCAACTGCACGAAAAGGAACGGGAAATCGCCCTGCTCCCAATGTGTCCGCCAGTCTTCGATCATGGCAGGGAAGATCGTGCGGTACTGATAGGCCCTGGAGGCATTGGATTCGCCCTGGTACCAGATGGCGCCTTTGATCGCGTACGGCACAAGCGGCGCGATCATCGCGTTGTACAGGGTCGCGGGCCGGTGAGGATGGTCAGGCCCCAGCGGCGCACGCGGCTGCGCCGGCGCGTCCTTGCCGTCCTTCTTCGCCTGTTCCACGGCCGCTTTCCAGTCCTCGACCTGCTTGTTGTAGGCTTGGAGCGCCTGGGGATACTTCGCGAGGATGTCGTCCCAGCGTTCCAGGATGGGCTTGGCCTCCGGAGTGGTTTCGAGGGTGCCGAGGCTGGTCCAGGCTTCCGAGGGCGTGCCGCCCCACGACGTGTGAATCAGTCCGACGGGCACGTTCAACTGCTGGTGGAGCTCACGGCCGAAAAAGTAGGCCGCGGCCGAAAAGTTCGGGATGGTTTCCGGCGTGGTGAGTTGCCATTGGGCATCGACGGTTTCCTGGGGGGTATCGGCCGTCTTGGTTGGCACGTGAAACAGGCGGATATTGGGATAATGCGCGCCGGCGATTTCCTGCTCGGCATTGTTCGAACTCTTGACCGACATGGCCATGTTGGACTGCCCGGAGCCGACCCAGACTTCGCCCACGAGAACGTCGTTCACGGTCAGCGCGTTGTTCTCGCCGGTCACGGTCATTTCATAGGGGCCGCCTGCCTTGAGCCGGCCAAGCCGGACCATCCAGCTGCCGTCTTCACCGGCCCGGGCGCTGCCTTTGCGCGCGCCGATGGCCACGGAAACGGTTTCGCCCGGAGCGGCCTTGCCCCAGACGGGGATTCGGGCCCCCTGCTGGAGCACCATATGATCGGAGAAAAGCGGATGCAGCGTGACGTCGGCGTTCACGCCCGCCGCGGCCAGCAGTAGAACAAGCCCGGCTGTAAAAAGACGCAATTTCAGCATGGGACCCCCTCCTTCAGTTGTGCGGTCAATGGGAAGGCAATGTAGATCATCCGCGGCGGGTTTGGCAAACCCGGCGCCCTCACCGGCCACCGGGAGGGGCCCGGAACTGCACGCGGCATGGACATGCATGGCGGAAGATAGTAGATTACCCGAAAACGCACTGTACGACGGTAACGATACCGATCAACGGCAACAGAAGGGCGCATCACAATGCTGAAGACACACCATGGACCGGGCGTTTTCCTGGCAATCGTGGCGATGCTTGCGGGAGTTCTGGGATCGGGCGCGGATGGCGGCGCCGCGGAGTCCGGCGCGCCGGCCGGGGAAGATGCCCTCACGGTGGACCAGCTCCTGGACCGCGAGAGCGCACGAACGGAACCCGATTACGTCGTATACCGCCCCGGCAGCGTTGACGGCTCGACCTTCGACACCGGCAACGAGCATTTTCTGGTGTTCGACGGCCCGGACGCTTCGCTCATGGCCGTGTGGACGCAGAGCAGCTACGAGGGAAAAGGCGACCACCGCATCATGTTCTCGCGCTCCGAAGACGAGGGGGTCTCCTGGTCGGCGCCTCTGCGTATCGTGGGTCCGGCCCGCCCGGGCGACGGGTTCATGTCGAGCTGGGGCTTTCCGCTGGTCTCGAAGTCGGGCCGCATCTATGTGCTCTGGAACCAGTACCAGGGCATCGACGACGTGATTCATCAGCACACGGGGACGATGGACGGCTGCTATTCCGATGATATGGGCAGGACGTGGTCGAAGCCCCAGACCATCCCGATGACACGCAGTCCGCATGACCACACCGATCCGAACGTGCCGTCGAACTGGATCGTCTGGCAGAAGCCCATCCGCGACCTCGAGAACAAGTGGTTCACGGGCTTCTCCCGGTGGGTAAGCAAGGCCGTGCGCACGCAGCCCCACATCAATTCCTGGACCGCCTGGGAGACGGTTGTCGAGTTCATGCGTTTCGAGAACATCGACGACAACCCCGAGCCGAACGACATCCAGATCACGTACTCGGCCTGGGGCGACCAGGCGTTGCGGGTGCCGCATTACGACAACCCCGCGCTCAGCATCGCGCAGGAACCCAGCCTGGTGCGCCTGCCCGATGACCGTCTGTTCTGCGTCATGCGCACGATGTCGGGCTACATCTGGTACAGCCTGTCCAGCGACGACGGCCGGACCTGGTGCAGCCCGCGCCCGCTGTTGCGGCGCGATCACGGGCTGCCGATTCCCGAGCCCCTGTGCTGCTGCCCCATCTACGAATACGCGCCGGGCCGGTACGTCCTCCTCCACCACAACAACGACGGCCATTTCGAGGGGTCGAAACGCGAAGAGACGGGCAAGAACCGGCGGCCGGCCTGTCTCGCCCTCGGCGAATACCGTCCCGGCGCGGAACAGCCGATCTGGTTTAGCGAGTCCAAGGTCTTTTTCGACAACGGCGGCGTGGGCATCGGCCCCCTGACGCGCATAGACTGCGGCGTGTACCCGAGCGTCACGAACCGCAACGGCCAGGTGGTGTTGTGGCATCCTGACCGGAAATTCTTCCTGCTGGGGAAAAAGATCACCGCCGATTGGCTGGCCACCCTCACGGTGCCGGAACGCTGAGGGTTACCTCTCGAACAGTTCGCGTTTTCTGCGCTGGTATTCCTGCTCGGTAACCACGCCTTGTTTCCGGAGCGCGATCAGTTCGCGAAGGACGGCGTTCGGGTCGCCGGCGGCGGTCCCAGCACCGGCCGCGGCGGACGCACCGGGCCGGGGCAAGGCGCCCCAGAGTTCCAGGATGCGCCCGACGACCGCGTCATCCTCGCTGAACCGGTCCCGCATCTTGATGAGGAGATTGCGGGCAAACACGACCTCGTTGTTGCGCAGGAGCATGTTTGCGGTTTCAAACCACACGCTGAGCTGTTCGGGATGCGCATCGAGATGCAGGCAGTACGCGCGCAGCGATTTCTGAATATTGCCGTCCGCTTCCTGCTTCCGGGCCTCATCCAGGATGTCGCGGCGTGTGACCGTGCGCACAACGGCGGGATGGCGAAACACGGTAGCCACATAGACCGCGATGGGGAAAAAACCGCATCCGAACGTTGCGGCCAGCGTCAGCCAGCGATCCCTGTCGGTGACGATCCCGCCGGCCATCACGGACGTCGCCGCGTAATGCGCGACGATACAGAAGATCAGCAGCAGCACGGCATAGTGCAGCGGAAACTCCTGCTTATGGCGCCGGACAAGTGCGCCCACGAGCTGAATGACCAGCAGGAGCATCGCGTCAGTCATCAGCAGCGCAATAAACCCCGTCAACATGCACGTATCCCCCTCTACTTCCCCCTCCACTTTATCACACACGGGTTATTTGCCCCAAGAGGCCCGCGAGCAACGACGGGCTCACGGAGTTCCAAAGCCTCCCTGACGCGGCCACACGCGGGACTGATTCAGGCAGGTTCCGCGAGATACGTGGCGCGCTTGATCACGCGCGCCGACGCGGGCTCCGAAGCGAGCAGGGCCAGGATTTCGCGCATCCTCACGCCGCGCGTTTCCACCAGGCCCACCTCGACGTCGACCAGCGCGCCGTCGCGCCCCGGCCGGACCGCCATGCGCCTGATCATCGGCCGGACATCCACCGTGGAAACACGCCGGACGCCCCGCCTGGTCATTTTGCCCTCCCGCTCGAGCTCGATGCGGGGCCGCGCCAGCACATCGTCCACCCTGGCCTGGACGGTCTCGAGGGATTCGCCTATGACGAGGGTGTACGAGAACCCCGTCACGCTTGCCATCAGCGACGGCGCGTTCAACGGGACAACGTCCGAGTCAAACACGTGCATACCCGCCGGCAAAGCGGCCGCCAGACGCTGAAGGGCCTCCGCCGCCGAAACCGGCGTCCGGAGCACGACGTCCATATAATCGCACTCTGACTCCTCACCCAGGGCGGGAGCGCTCGAGAACGTAATCTTTGGATGGGCGTGAAAACCCTGCGAGTAGGACAGAGGAAACGCGGCGCGCCGCAGCGCGCGCGACCACGCCGTCATCAGTTCCCGGTTGGACAGGAACCGCGCTTCGCCGCTGCGGCCGATGCGAAAACGGAGCCGCTGCACCGCGGGAGGCTCCTGCCTCTCGACGTGCGGTTCGGAGGGAGCGGGCACGGCGCCTGAGCTCTCGAGCCCGGCCTCGGCGGCGCGCATCCACATGCGCCGGCACAGGTCGCGTTCGGTTTCGTTGAGTCCGCAGTTGCGGCACTCGCCGCCCCTGCAATCGGGCGCGTGCCGGAGTTCGAGCGCGGCCTGCCAGTCGTTCCGCAACCACGCCTTCGACACCAGCACGTCGATATGGTCCCACGGTAACCGTTCGCTGGGGCCGCGCGCGCGCAACGCGTCCTCCACCGAGGCGCCGGTTTCCTCGATGGCCTGTTCCCAGGCGGTTTCGTTGCGCCACTCGTCCCATCCATCGAAACGGGCGCCGCGCCGCCAGGCGGCTTCGAGCAGATCCGCGGCCCGGCGGTCGGACCGCGTGATCAGACCCTCGATGAGGGTGGAAAACGGATGATGCCGGCCGAACCGGAGCGCCCGGTGCCGGAAAAAACCGTCCTGAAGCAGGGCCTGCCTGCGCCGGATTTCCTCCAAACCGAGTTGTTCGGCCCACTGAAACGGCGTGAACGGTTTGGGCACAAAGGTCGATATGCCCGTGTTGATCTGGGCGCTCCGGTTGATCGCGCGAACCCGGTCGAGCGTGCGCGCGCAGAGATCCACGATCGCCAGAACGTCGTCATCGGTCTCGGTGGGCAGTCCAATCATGAAATACAGTTTGAGATGCTTCCAGCCGCGCCGGAACACCTCCTCCGCGGCATTGAACAGGTCTTCGTCGGGTATCCACTTGTTGATGACGGCGCGCAGCCGGGGCGTGGCGGCCTCGGGAGCAAACGTAAGGCCGCTGCGGCGGATGTCGGCGACCTTGTCGGCCAGCTCCACGGCGAAGGTATCGAGGCGCAACGAGGGCAGCGACACGCTCATATCCGCCCCGGCAGCCCGCGCGGCCGCCTGGCCCACCAGCGCCTGCGCCCGGGAATAGTCGCACGTGGACAGCGAAAGGAGCGAGGTCTCTTCATAGCCGGTTTCGCGAATGAGCTTCTCGAGCAGGGCATCGAGCGTTTCGAGACCGCGTTCGCGGACCGGCCGGGTGGTCATGCCGGCCTGGCAGAACCGGCAGCCGTGCGTGCAGCCCCGCAGCAC
>JAAYAQ010000456.1 GCA_012719295.1 Candidatus Hydrogenedentota bacterium
TGCGGGGGGTTCTGAATCCTCCCCCGATTCTCCGCGGGATCTTGATGATCTCCCGCCACCCGCCTAATATGCGTTCCGGGAAGTGAACAACGAGTCGACTCACGCGGAGGCAGACCCATGCGTTTTCCTGGTTGCCTGATCATCTCGACACTGTGCACCGCGGCTGCATTGGCCGCGGAGAACACCCCTCTCCAAGTGGACGGCGTGTTTCCCGGCATGACGGTATTCGCACCCGGCGCGGGGAGCCGCAGCGAGACCGGCATCGGCGCACTGATCCCCTGGGCCGACCGCCTGTGGGCGGTCGGTTACGTCGCCCATATTGCGGGCGAAGGCATCGGCCTGTATGAAATCCGCGACGACATGACCATGCAGCGGCATCCGGCGTCCGTCACGGGGACGTTCGCCAACCGTCTGGTGCATTGGGAAACGCTCCAGGCCGTGATCGGCCCCCATGTGATCGATGCCGAAGGCAACGTGCGCACCATCGAACCCCTGACGAAACACCGCCTCACCGCCACCGCCCGGCACCTGGTGCATCCCAAAACCATGGTCTATTTCCTGACCATGGAAGGCTTGCTGTTTGAAACCGACCTCGAGACCCTCGAAACGCGCGAGCTGGCCAATGTGGTGAACGAACTGGGCATCGAGGGACAGCCCCATTTCAAAGGGGCGCATACGGCCCAGGGCCGTCTGGTGGTCGCGAACAACACCTATGAGGAGCCCGAATTCCTGGGGGAGCGCGCGTCAGGCTGCCTCGGCGAATGGGACGGCGCCCGGTGGCGCGTAATCGAGCGCAACCCCTTTGTCGAGGTCTCCGGCAAGCAGAACCCCGCCCCCGGCCAGCGGTACGGCAACACGCTGTTTGCCACGGGCTGGTGCAAGTCCGCGGCCATTCTGCGCGTGCTGCACAACGGCACGTGGTCCCGTTACCTGCTTCCCAAGGCCAGCCACGCGTTCGACCACACCTGGAACACCGAATGGATGCGCATCCGCGAAGCCCAGACCGAACGCTATCTCATGGATCTCCACGGGATGTTCTATGAGCTGCCCGCGCTTGTCTATGATGGCCGCATCTGGGGCGTCCGGCCCATTGCGACGCACCTGCGCATCGTGCCCGATTTCTGCCATTGGCGCGGGATGTTCGTCATGGCGAGCGATCAGACCGACAACGCCGTCGGCCAGCCCCAGTCCGGCCTGTGGTTCGGCAACATCGATGCGCTGTGGTCCATGGGGAAACCCGCCGGCTGGGGCGGTCCCTGGTGGGATACCCCCGTGACGCCGGACGAACCGTCCGACCCCTTCCTGATGACCGGGTTCGACAAGAAATGCGTGCACATCACCCATCAAAGCAGCGAGACGGTGGGATTCACACTCGAAGTGGATTTCCTGGGCGACGGCACGTGGCAGACCTACGACGCGCTGGCGCTCCGGCCCGGGTCCTATTCCCACCACGAGTTCCCGGACGGGTTCTCGGCCCACTGGATCCGGGTGCGCGTGAGCCGCCCCTGCACCGCCACCGTGTATTTTACCTATTCGTAAGCGGCGGCCCGGGGCCGTTCCCGGCGTTACTCGCGCAGGCGCCGTTCCCAGTCGTAATCCCGCGCGGTTACAATGCTCTCGATGCGCTGGATGCGCCGGTCGAGATTGTCGAACGTGCGCTTGAGCCGGTGCAGCGCCATCGAGCGCGACGACGTGTACGAGTTGTAAAACTCGGCGTCCTCAGCGCTCTGGAAGGGCACCACGGGCGCGGGTTTCATCAACAGCGCGGCCAGAATGTACAGCCCGAGGATCAACCAGATGCCCGTAAAGAACAGCAGCAGCACCGCGATCACCCGCGTCCAGAATACGGACACGTCGAGGTAGTCGGCAACACCCTGGCATACACCGAAAATGATGCCCTGGCGCGACCGGTAAAGGCCTTTGGTCTGGGGTTCGTAGTGCCGGCTCATCGTCGCTCTCCCACTGCATGCCGCGTCCCGTTGGTGGCTGTTCCCCACGCCTGACGCCGCATGGGCAAACCAGGTTTCCGCATTCTGCCATCGGGTATCCTGGGCGCGGTCCATTATTTCCGTTCTCCCTTGGCCTTCTCGTCGCCTAAGAGGGTCTCCAGCGCGTCGATCCGCTGTTCCATGCGCTGGAGCCCGTCGTTCATTTCCCGCAATATCTGCTCGTCCTGGGCGGCGGCGCCCGTATTCCCCTCGTTGCCAAACCGCAGGTTCAGGAACACTTTGCCGTCCTTATCGGTGTGGGTGGCGAACA
>JAAYAQ010000457.1 GCA_012719295.1 Candidatus Hydrogenedentota bacterium
CCCGGTTCCAGCTCGATGAGTTCGCCCTGTTCACGGAGTTGCGCGATCTGTTCCTGCGCCATGGCCGGGGTCAGGAGAAGGCGGCGGGCCACCTCCGGCGCGGCGGCGCCCCGCGGCAGGGTCGTCCGGAACAGATACTGCACGCGTCGCCGGTCAAACTCGCCGCCCTGCCGGGGCAAGCCCGCAATCCAGGCGCGGTACCCTTCGAGGCGGGCCAGCAGGGCCTTCTTGCGCGGCCGCTGTTGGCCGGGACAGGCCTCGAAAACCTCGCCGCCGGCCACCGTTGCAGCGGGCGAGAGACGGCGCACAATAAACCGGTCGTGCGCGGCCGCGGCAATGGGATGCTGGAGCAGCAGCGTCGCCAGACCGGTCTGGCCGGCCCTGAGCGCCGGCGATTCGAGCAGGTACAGCACGGCGTTGCATTCGCTGGTTCCCGTATGCACCTTGACCTGCTCCGCGTTGCGCAGGGGCGGTTCGAGCGTGGCGACCGTCTCGAGCGGCCCGTGCAGCATCTGGACCGCCTCGAGACTGCCGGGTTCGCAGACGACCTGGCCGCGTTGCGCGCCGGTCTTGCCGAACTCCGCCACGTTCAACGCCAGGCACTGGCCGAATCCGCCGCTCTCCGCCTGCCGGAGAAAGCGTTGCATGCCGCGCACGCGGCCTACCGCGCCGCCGGGCATGAGCTGCACCTGCCGCCCCACTTCGATCGTGCCCGCAACCGGAATCCCCGTGACTACGCTGCCGAAGCCCTTCTGCACGAACGTCCGCTCCACGGGCATGCGGAAGACGCCGTCGCGCTTGCGGCGTTCGATCTGGCGGATCCGCTCCTTAAGCGCGTCGAAGAATTCGAACACGCCGTCGAACGTCTCCGACGACAGCGGGCAGATCGGCGCATTTTCCATGAACGTGCCCCGCACCAGCGTGTGGATGCTGTCGCGCACCGACGCGACCCGCTCCGGCGTCGCGAGGTCGGTCTTCGTCAGCGCCACGATGCCCTGTTCGACCCCGAGCAGCGTCATGATCTGGAGGTGTTCGATGGTCTGGGGCATCACACCGTCATCGGCGGCGACGACCAGGATGGCCATGTCGATGCCCGAAACGCCCGCGACCATGTTCTTGACGAATTTTTCGTGGCCGGGCACGTCGACGATGCCGACGCCCAGGTCTTCGCCCAGCATGCAGGGGGCGAACCCGAGCTCGATGGTGAGGCCGCGTTCCTGCTCCGCTTTGAGGCGGTCGGTGGAACATCCCGTCAACAGTTTGACGAGCCGGGTTTTGCCGTGGTCGACGTGGCCCGCCGTGCAGAGCATCATCCGCATGTCGGGATTGTCGCGAGGCCGAAGCAGGCCCGGCGGCGTGTATTTGTCGGTGGCGCTCACGATGGCCTCACCATGCGATCTTCCGGCAGGCCTCTTCGTAGAAGACCATGGCCGTGCAGCCGCCGAACGCGACGGCGAGGGCAGCCGCTTCGTCGATATCGGCCCGCGGGATGCCCATGGCGCGGGCGCTGTCGAGATGCAGTTTCAGACACGGCGCGCACCGGTGCGCAATGGACAGGACGATCGCCATCAGCTTTTTGTGACGCGCGTCGATGGTTCCCGGCGCGTTCGCCTCCTTCATGAATTGCCGGAATCCCCGCAACGGCCCTTCGCCGGGGAGAGACGGGGCGGCTTCGGGCGCCGCCGCCGCTGTTTCCCTTTCAGGGAGATGATCGCAGCATGCGGCCCAGGGTTCCCCTTCGGACGCGCGGGCCTCCCCGGCGGGCGCCGCCGGCACGGCGGCCGGTTGGAGCGGCGCTGTCGAGCCGATCAGGTGCGTCAGCCCGGTTGAGGTTACACGCAGTTCGCTCGAGACCTGTCCTGCGTCGCGTTCCAGGAGCCGGCCGATGATCGAGACCGCCGCGTGCCCGCGCACGAGCATCTCGCTCACGAACGCATGGCCGTCGCTTTCGGACAGCGCAATGAGGAGTCCGCCCGACGTTTGCGGATCGAACAAGACCGGCAGCCCGCCGGGCGCGGCATCCGGCGGCGTCTTCACGAAGCTCATCGCGTAGGCCTGGTTGCGGTCAACGCCGCCGCCGTAGACCTCGCGCGCGATGCAATCGGGCACCGTGCCGAATACGGGCACCGCAGGCAGCTCGATCTCCGCGTTGAGACCGCTCCCCCGCAACATGGCGACCAGATGGCCCGCCAGACCGAACCCGGTGACATCCGTGCAGGCGTGGGCGTTGTATTTCACCATCAGGCCGGCGGCGTCTTTGTTGAGCGTGGCCATCCAGGCGCCGGCTTCCTCGAGCACCCCG
Organism: Candidatus Hydrogenedentota bacterium; assembly: GCA_012719295.1. Lineage (GTDB taxonomy): Bacteria > Hydrogenedentota > Hydrogenedentia > Hydrogenedentales > SLHB01 > UBA2224. Next base: position 2,303 of record JAAYAQ010000457.1, read on the forward strand.
CCGGCCAGCAGCCCAAGTTGTGCCGCAAAGGCCAGCATGCCCGAGCCCAGGGGTTTGGTGAGCACAAGCACGTCTCCCGGCCGGGCCTGGTCGCGCGCCACCACGGCGGCCGGCTCGATCAGGCCGGTCACGGCGAATCCGCATTTGATCTCTTCGTCATTGATGCTGTGACCGCCGACCAGGGCGCA
>JAAYAQ010000458.1 GCA_012719295.1 Candidatus Hydrogenedentota bacterium
CCGCGCCCGGGAGTTTGCGACGTCCCCTCTGGAATCGCCGGTCCCGCCGTGCCACAATAGCGCTCCTGAACCCGCGGCTTTCCCGCCCGGTGAATGCAGAGAGGGGACTGCCTCATGACCACCAAAGACAAGGTCCGCGTCGGGGTGATTGGCGCGGGCGGCATGGCGCACGCCGTGCATCTGCCGTCCCTGGACCGCATCCCTGAAGCGCAGGTCGTCGCGATCTGCGACCTCGTGCCCGAGCGGGCCGAAAGCGCCGCCGCCAAACATGCGATCCCGAAGGTCTACCCGATCCACGACCAGATGCTCGAACACGAAGACCTCGACGCGGTCCTCTGCCTCTGCGAACCCGACCGGCAGTTCCGGCCCGCGCTCGACGCGCTTACCGCGGGCAAACACGTCCTGCTCGAAAAACCCCCGGGCCTCACGCTGTTCCAGGCCCGCACCCTCATGCGCGCGGCGCGCCAGCACAACCGCATCCTGCAGGTGGCCTTCAATCGCCGGTTCATTCCCCTCGTGCAGGACGTCGTCCGGCGCATGCGCGACCTCACCCCCATCAACCAGGTCGTGGGCCATTTCATGAAACACGGCACCGCCGCCTTCTGCTCCGGCAGCATCTGCGCGTTCGAATCCGACACGATCCATGTGCTCGATCTGGTCTGCTGGCTTGCCGGCGCCCGTCCCGCCGATGGCGCCATGATCCAGTCGCAATTCGGCGACGTCGTGCCCAACGCGTGGAATGCCGTGGTCCGGTTCGACAACGGCGTCATCGGCGTTATCAAGGCCAATTACATGACCGGCGGCCGCACCCACATCGTCGAGATCCATGGTCCGCAGGCCAGCGCCTTCATCGATCTCGGGTTCGGCACGGCTTCGTGCAGCGCGCGCATCCTCGTCCACGGCAGTGGCGGCGCCTACTCGCTCGCCGCCGAGGGCGCGGCCGAGAACCAGCTCATCGAACTTGACGGCCAGCACATCGCCGGTAGCGACGAGTTCTTCGCCTACTACGGATTCCTTCAGGAAAATCAGGAGTTCATCGCCGCGGTTCGCGAAGGCCGTCCCAGCGCATGCGACATCGAAGAAGGCGTCAAAGCCTTTGAATTCGCCGAGTTCCTCCACGAACACCGTCTCACCTGACACGAAAGGCACGGGATCCATGCTCCTCTCGATGTCGGCCTTCGCAATCGCCGCCGCGTTCCACGCGCCCGGCGGCGATCCGATGCAGTACGCGTTCATCACCCACGCCAGGATCGCGGATGAATCCGACGGCAGCGCCAATTGCTGGCCGTGCGTGGCCCTGCTCGACGATGGCCGCATCCTGGCCGTGTGGGCGCGGCGGGCCGCCAACGCCCCCGACGACGCCATCGTCGCCGCGGTCTCGCGCGATTCCGGCTGCACCTGGACGCCCCCCAATTCACTCATCGCCATTCCGGAATACATCGACGCCGATCCGAGCATCGTCGTGTCGGGACCCCGCGTGTTCGTGTCGTGCACCGCCGTCCCGGGCGGCGGGATCAGCACCTCGACCCAGTGGTTCGTGCGCAGCGAAGACAATGGAGAAACGTGGACCCAACCCTACGCCGTACCGTTCAACCACCGCTACACCTGCGGCAAAACACACCGCGGTCTCCGCCTGGCGTCCGGCGCGCTGCTGCTCGGCTATTCCTGGGAAACGAATCTCGAGGAAAGCGGCGTCCTGTCGACCGAAGGCCAGATGGATCTGCGCGCAGGCGTCATGCGCTCGACCGACAACGGCGATACCTGGACCAACGGCGGCGACACCCACGCCACGTTCGAAAAAGTCAGCGACGGCGCCGTCTCCGGAACCGACGAACCCGCCCTCGTCCAGTTCGACGACGGCTCCCTCTACATGCTCATGCGCACCGGCGCCTCCCATCTCTACGAAGCCCGGAGCAGCGACGAAGGGCTCACCTGGCGCGACGTCAAACCCAGCCCGCTCATCGGCTCCAACGCCCCCGCCGCGCTCGCGCCATTCACCGCCGGCGACCGAAAAGGCATCGTAGCCGTCTGGAACAATTCCACCCAGCGCGTGCCCCTCTCCGCGGCGGCCTCCTTTGACGGCGGCGTGACCTGGACCCGTCCCCGCGACATCGCCCAGCCCTACCCCGGCGGCCAGGCGTCGTATCCCTCCTGCGTGCAAACTCCCGACGGCGCCCTGCTCGCGGTCTGGCAACAGGACTTCCCGGCCGGACGGGCGGTACGCATGGCCCGGTTCAGCCTGCCGTGGCTTCTCGCGCAACCGTCCGCCGCGCCAGACCCTGCCACGAACAACCTCGGGCCCGAGTCCCCCGCCACCGAACGCATCATCGTGGCCCTGGGAGATTCCACGACCGCCCCGCGCGGCCCCCTGCTGGTTTATCCCGCGCTGCTGCAAACGGATCTGGCCGCGCGCGGCATCCCCGTACGCGTGATCAACGCCGGCCTCCCCGGCGACGACACCGGCATGGCCCGCCAACGGTTCCAGAGCGATGTCCTGGCCCACAACCCCGGCCTCGTCCTGCTCTCGTTCGGCATCAACGACTCGGCCGTGGACGTCCCGAAAGGCGCCGCCTCGCCCCGCGTTCCGCTCGACCAATACGAGGCCAATCTTCACTATTTCATCGCCGAACTGCGCAAAACCGGCGCTGTCCCCGTGTTGTTTACCCCGAATCCGCTCGCGTGGACGCCTCTGCTGCTCGAGATGTACGGCAAACCGCCGTACGACATCTCGTCGCATGCCGGGTTCAACCTCCTGCTCGATCAGTACGCCGAGACCATGCGCCGCGTGGCCGCGGAGGAACGCGTCCCCCTCGTCGACACCCGCGCCGGTCTGATGCAACTCGCCGAGCGTGCCGGCATCGAGAACCTGCTCCTTGACGGCATGCACCCCAACGACACCGCGCACCGGTTTATCGCGGATCGGCTCCTCGAATGCCTTCTGCCGCTGCTTTCAGACGGCAACGCCGATCGGGCGCCCTGACATGACGGCCCCCACGACGCCACAGCAACTTCGCAGCTACATCGCCCCCGGCTGTCCCGCGACCCGCGCCCCCTGCGACGGGTCCGAAGCGCCCCTGCGGATCGAGTTCGGGTTCACCCCCCGCTGGTACCGCACCCGGTGCGGCCTCGATTTCGGACCGCGCTGGCACCTCGATCCCCAGTACCGCGCGCAGACCGTGCGCCAGATGCGCGCCGTGCTTCGCCAGACCTTTCCCGGCCTCCCCTGGCACACCAACGAAGCCGTGCCCATCCCCAATCTCGACGGCATCCACGGCGGACTCACCATCGCCCGCCTCTTCGGCATCCCCGTCGAGTACTATCCCGACAACTGGCCCGCCGCACGGCTCCAGTTCGTGCCCCCGGAAACCATCGACAGGCTCGCGCCCCCCAACCTGTCCACCAACCCCGTTTTCGAACAGCTCGAATCTCAGATGGACGACATCCAGCGCGAGGCGGGGCGGATCGAGGGCTATATCAACTGGCAGGGCGTCCTGAACAGCGCCTACCGCATCCGGGGACCCGAGATCTTCACCGATCTCCTGGTCGAGCCGGGACGCGCCCATCATTTGTTCCATGTCGTCACCCAGACCATGCTCGCCGGCATGCGGCGCGTCTACGAACGCCAGCGCGCCACCGGCGTCCGCGTCCGTCATGCGACCGTCAGCAACTGTCTCGTCAACATGGTTTCCCCCGGCCAGTACCGCGAACACCTGCGGCCGTATGACCAACGCATCGCCGAAGCCTTCGACCTCTTTGGCATCCACAACTGCGCCTGGAACGTCAACCCCTATCTCGACGACTACGCCGCCTTCCCCAATCTCGCGTACGTGGATATGGGCCTCGACTCGGACCTCCCGCGCGCCCGGGACATCTGCCCCGACGCGCGCCGCGCCGTTATGTACACCCCCCGCGACCTCGCCGCCAAATCCGAACAGCAACTCCGCGACGACCTCGCCCGGATCCTGTGCGAGTTGGGGCCGTGTGACGTGGTGATGGCCGACATCGACGACAACACGCCCGATTCGCGCGTCGCGTTTTTTGCCCGGGCCGCCGCAAGTCTCCTGCCCTGAACCCGTCCGCCTCTCACACGGTCACGACGGTCTTCACGGCGCTGAGCAACTCGGCCATCCGAAACGGTTTTGCGAGGAACCCGGCCAGTTCGCCGTCCTGGAACCGGTCTGTCGAGCCGTCGCGGCCGTAGCCGCTGCACAATACGACCGGAACCGCCGGGTCACTCTCGCGAATCCGGTCAAACGCGTCGCGCCCGTTCATCCCCGGCATGGCCATGTCCAGCAGCACCACGTCGATCGCACCCGCGTGCTGTTCGAGCAGCGCCAGCCCGTCCGTGGCGTCTGACGCCACAAACACCCGATAGCCGGCCATGCCGAGCATGGCGGCCCCCAGTTCCCGCACCTGCGGTTCATCGTCGATGATCAACACCGTGCCCGACCCCGTCGCCTCCATGCGCGGTTCGCTCGCGGAAGCCTCCGGAACCAACGCCATCTTCGGCGGCAACAGCACCCGGAACGTCGTTCCTTTCCCGGGGACACTGTCAACGCGGAGGCCCCCGTGGTGTCCCCGGATGATCCCGAGCACGGCCGCCAGGCCCAGCCCGCGGCCCGCGAATTTGGTCGAATAGAAGGGATCAAAAATGTGCTCGAGCGTCTGCCGGTCCATGCCGCACCCCGTGTCCGACACTTCCAGAGACACATATTCGCCCGGCGCCATGCCGTCCCAGGCATGGAACCCTTCCGCGTCTTCCCCTGTCCATTGCACGACGCCGGTCGCGATCGTCACCACGCCCGGCTGGTCCTCGAGCGCCTCACTGGCATTGGTGACCAGGTTCATCACCACCTGCCGCAACTGCGTGGCGTCCCCCTCCACGAACGGCAGCATGTCGGTCAGGCAGAAATCCACCCGGGTGTTCTTCGAAATCGATACGCCAATCAGCCCGGCCATCTCGCGCGCCAGCTCGTTCAAATCCACCAATTCCTGAATCAGCCGGCCCTTCCCCGAATACGCCAGCATCTGCCGGCACAGGTCCGCCGCGCGCGTGGCCGCCGTCGCGATCTCCCGGAGATACCGTTGCACCGGCGAACGCGCGTCCAGCTCGACCTGCGCGAGTTCGACGTTGCCCAGCACGCCCCCCAGCAGATTGTTGAAATCGTGGGCAATGCCTCCCGCCAGCACCCCCAGACTTTCCAGCTTCTGCGCGTGCTGCATTTCCGCTTCCAGTTGCCGGCGCTCTTCCTCTCCGCGCCGCAACTCCTCGGCCCGGCGGTGCAAGGAGCACAGATGGCCCAGCGACGCCGCGAACAGCGCAAGGATCCGGCACTGGTCTTCCGTGATCTCCCGGTGACTCAGGTGATTGTCCGTGCAGATGAAGCCAATGACGTCCTCTCCGTCCCACAACGGCGCCGTCACGTGGGTTCCCTGGCCGACCGTCCGGGCCTCGGCATCACGCAGATCCGTGTTCGTGCGCAGCACAAACTTGACCTCGTGATTCAGGACCCGCCGCAAGTCTGCATCGTCGTCCGTGAGCCGCACCCTGCGCTGGCGTTCGTCGCGCAAAGCGCCGTCCTCGCCCACCCCGTACGAACCGCGCAGAAAGCCCGGCTCGGCGTCCCGGAACCAGATCCCGATGCGCTCGAAACCCAGCCGCGAAACCGCCAGACTCGCCGCGGTTCGGCACAACTCGTCCAGCCCCGGCGCCTTGGACAGCGCGTTCTGGACTTCCAGCAACGTCTGCAACTGGGCGCTGAATTCGGGATGTCCCGGGCCGCTGGTCTCCACGGCTGCAAAGCGTCCCCGCTTACGAAGTGGACTCGCCAGCGTCTGCCCGACAGTACACGGCTCCGCCTTCCCGGCATCCTCTCCGTGGCGCGGACAGATACGGATCTCCTGTTCCTGGTCTCGGTCCAACGTCATGCGGCTTGTTTCCCCCGTCGCCATGCGCTACGCAAGATGTTCCCCCGACTCCACTGAACTCACCCAGGTATTGTACCCCGTTCTTCGAAAATCGTAAACCGCTGACCCAGTTTCTCTGGCCCGGAAGAGCCGTCGCAGTTCCCTCAACGGGCGAAGACCCGCGTATACTCCTCATAGGCCTGTGCGGCCGTCGCATCGCGCGATGGCCGCAGGAATTCCCGGTACCCCCACGTAATCGCCGTGTCCGTGTAGTCTCCCGCCAATCCCAGCTTCGCCCGGAACTTATCCGCCGGCACCGCACGCCAGAACGGCGCCGTCTTCGGACTGTTCACATGCGTCTTCAGGCCGAAGCGGGCCACGTAGTCCTCCACGCTGGCCACGTTCAATTCTCCGCTTTCCACGTTGGCCCAGAACGCCGTGTCCGTGGCGGCGCATGCGGCCTTCATCGCCTCAAAAAACGGCTGCCGCTGCGCCAGCGTGAAACAGGCAAGGTGTTCCCCGCTGTCCTGCAACGCCACAATGTCGATCGACGCCGCGCTCAGAATGTCCTTCCAGAAATCCGAATACTCCTTCGGGGTCGCCCAACGGAAATCGCCGAGGTAACACCCTTCATCGAGCCGGAAAAAAGGCGATATCATCACCGGTTTGTCCGGCGCCGCCGCCTTGCAACCCCGCGACACCCCCACATACACAGCGCGCGCAATCGCTCCCTGGCGGTCCCACATCACGTAACATTCATACGGAATGTAAAAACCCGCGAAGCTCGCATGATGGCCGTAGGTCTGCTGAAGCAGCGCGGCCCGCTCGGTTCCCCGCCGCACCTCGTCCCCGGCCTCCTCGAGCGTCCACCAGTCCGGAGCGGCCAACGTGTCCAGATAGACATGGAGACCGCGCGCGTCCAGGCGGTTCAGCAGCGCGTCAAATGCCGCGCCACCCTTGGGACCGGCATACGGACCATTGAAAATGATCGTGTCCATCCCCAAGGCCTGAATATGATCCAGCTCCTCTTCCCACCGGGTCCCTGACAGGGCCAGATCGTCCGGCGTCAGCCACCAGAGTGTTCCCGCAAGACGGGCCTCGTTTCCCGGTCCGCTCAGGGATGCACAACCGCATATTCCCACCGCGAAAACCCCGCAGCAGTACAACAGACCTCCCGCCCGAAGAATCGTGCAATATCGTGTCATTCCATTCATACCTTGTTGAGTGAGTGCTCCGGCCCGCGACAGGCCGTACCTGGAATAGGGTTGTCTGTGCTTCACGGCGCGCTTCTCACCGTGCGTTCCCGGCATACCACAAGAGTGTTTGTTGCAGACCTTCCTCGATGTGCACCACCGGCTCGTACCCAAACGCGTCCCGTGCGCGCGAGATGTCAGCGAGCGACCTCTGTACATCACAGGGCCTCGCGGGCGCAAATTCCGGCTCAAGTGACGTGCCCAGGATCGTGTTCAAATGACCGATCATCGCCACCAGCGATAGCGTTCGGCCACAGGCTATATTGAACACCCCCGAAAGCCGTCCCGCATGACTGCCTGCCAGAATGTTTGCTGACACGGCATTCGCCACATACGTGAAATCACGCGATTGATGCCCGTCTCCATAGACGACCGGCCGTTCACCCTTCAACATACACCGCACAAAGATCGGGATCACCGCCGAGTAGTGTGAATTGGGATCCTGGCGCGGACCGAATACGTTGAAGTATCGCAACCCCACCAGTTCTACATCGTACAGATCGGAAAACGTGCGTGCGTAAAGCTCAATGCTCGCTTTGCCCGCCGCATAGGGCGAGATGGGACACAACGGCATGGCCTCATGAACGGGCATCTCTGTGGCATTGCCATACACCGAAGAAGAAGACGCATAGACAACGCGGTGTACACCTGCGTTGCGGCAGGCGATGAACACATTCAGTGTGCCCGCGACATTCGCCTGATGGGTTCCCAGCGGATCCACCACCGACTGTAGAACCGACGGAAGCGCCGCCTGGTGGTAACAGACATCGGCGCCCCTGAACACCGGAGCCAGCCCGTCTGTGTCGCAGATACTGACCTCATGCAGTTCCACCTCGTCCGAAATCGTGCCCAGGTTCGCGCGGTACCCTGTCGAGAAATCATCCACCACCCGAACCGTGTCGCCTTGTTCCAGCAAGGCCCGGACCAGGCTGCTTCCGATAAACCCAGCACCGCCCGTTACAACCGCGCACGCCAATCTTAAGCCGGAGTTCAGGCGCACTTTGACCGTGTGATTCCGCGTTTCCCCCTATGAATAAAGGCGATTCGGTGATGGGTTTCGGTGTTTTTGTTCATTTTTGTACCCATGTAAATGCAATTATTTCTCTTGACATATTGCAATGTATGGCTTATAGTGCAGCCATGTACATAGACATCGTGCCCAATCGAAAGTCCCCGCCCGCCGTCCTCTTGCGCGAATCGCGCCGGGAGGGCGGGAAGATGGTTAAGACGACCATCGCCAATCTCTCGCAGTGTCCGCCTCCTGCCATCGAAGCGTTGCGCTTGGCATTGCGCGGCGTGGAACTGGTCCCGAAGGAGGAGGTCTTCGCCGTCGAACGCTCCATCCCTCACGGCCATGTCCAAGCCGTGCTCGCCATGATGCGTAAGCTCGGGGTGGATAGGCTGTTGGCCGCGCGGCCGTGCCGCGAACGGGACCTCGTCCTGGCGATGATCGCCCAGCGTCTGTTGGACCCGTGTTCGAAGCTGGCCACGACGCGCGTGTGGCACACGACGACGTTGGCCCAGGAGTTGGAAGTCGAGGATGCCGACGCAAATGAACTATACGACGCCATGGATTGGCTGCTCGAGCGTCAAGAGCGTATCGAGAAGAAACTGGCAAAACGCCATCTTGAATCGGGCGCGGTGGTGCTGTTTGACGTGTCCAGTTCGTCCTATCACGGCCGGACCTGCCCGTTGGCGCAATATGGCTACAACCGCGACGGGGAGAAGATGCCAAGCATTGTCTACGGTCTTCTGGCCGATGGCCAGGGGCGTCCGGTGGCTGTGGACGTGTATGCGGGCAACACGGGGGACCCTTCGACGGTGCCGGACCAGGTGGAGAAGCTGCGCGTGCGTTTTGGACTGGAGCGCGCGGTCCTGGTGGGCGACCGGGGCATGCTGACGCAAACGCAGATCGATGCGTTGCGCGCCTACCCGGGCTTGGGATGGATATCGGCGTTGCGCTTCCCTGCGATTCGCGACCTGGCCGAACAGGGCGCTTTCCAACTTTCCCTGTTCGACCGGCAAAACCTCGCGGAGGTCACCAGCGAAGCCTATCCTGGCGAACGGCTCGTGGTCTGTCACAATCCGTTGTTGGCCG
>JAAYAQ010000459.1 GCA_012719295.1 Candidatus Hydrogenedentota bacterium
GTGCGATCGCCCTGGTTGAATTTCGCCGGGAGCCCCGCGACAATACCCTTTCAGACCGCGATACCGGGTGAACAACCCCTGAAGACCTGCACTACCTGGGAGGCCGCCGTGATCGCCATCGCCATATCCTGCGCCGTTGTACTCGTTTGTTTGGGATGGGCGCGCCAGGCCCGCGCGGAAACGCCGGACTGGGAAAACCCGGCCGTGCCCGGGCGCAACAAGGAGCCGTACCATTGCACGCTGCTGCCCTACCCGGACGTGGCAACCGCCCGGCAAGGCACGCGTGACGCCTCGCCGTTTCACCAGTCGCTGAACGGCGTGTGGAAGTTCCACTGGGTGGGCAGGCCCGACGACCGTCCCCGTGATTTCTACAAACCCGAGACCGATGTCTCCCACTGGGACGACATCCCGGTGCCGTCGGTGTGGCAACTCCAGGGCTACGGCATTCCCATCTACACCAACGTGCGGTATCCGTTCCCCGCGGACCCGCCGCACATCCCCCACGAGTACAACCCCGTGGGCTCGTACCGGCGGGTCTTCGAGATTCCGGAGGCATGGCGCGGCAGACGCGTCTTCATTCATTTTGACGGCGTCGAAAGCGCTTTCTACCTCTGGCTGAACGGCAAGCCGGTGGGCTTCAGCAAGAACAGCATGGGCCCCGCCGAATTCGACATCACCCCCTGCCTGAAGGACGGCGAAAACACCCTCGCCGTCGAGGTCTACCGCTGGTCCGACGGCAGCTACCTCGAAGACCAGGACATGTGGCGCTTTTCGGGCATCTTCCGCGACGTCTACCTCTTCGCCACGCCCGAGATCCACGTACGCGACTTCTTCGTCCGGTGCCGGTTCGATGCGGGATACCGCGACGCCACAATCCATCTCACCGCCAACGTGCGCAACTACGGCGCAAAAACCGGGACAGGCCATACGCTTGAGGCCGTGCTTCTGGATGCCGGCGGCGTGCCCGTGGGGAATGAGCCGCTGATGGCCGCTGAGGTCGTGCCGCTCGCCGGCGGCGAGGAACAGACTCTCGAGCTCGACGCCCCGGTGAAGGCGCCCCGCAAATGGTCGCCGGAAGAGCCGTACCTGTATACCTTCCTGCTCCTGCTCAAGACGCCGCAGGGCGGTATCCTGGAAGTGGAGCAATGCCGTTTCGGATTCCGCGTGGTGGAGATCCGCGACGCCCGGTTGCTGGTCAACGGCGTCGCAGTAAAACTCAAAGGCGCCAACCGCCACGAACACGATCCCTGGCGCGGACGCGCAATCTCTCTCAAACGCATGGTTCAGGACATCGAGCTCCTCAAACGCTTCAATTTCAACACGGTGCGCACAAGCCACTACCCCGATGATCCCAAGTGGTACGACCTGTGCGACCGCTACGGCATCTTCCTGATCGATGAGGCCAACCTCGAGGCCCACGGCATGGGATACGACCTCGACAAGACGCTCGGCAACCGGCCCGAATGGGAGGCCGCGCATCTCGACCGGCACACCGCGCTGGTCGAGCGCGACAAAAATCACCCGTCGGTCATCATCTGGTCGATGGGCAACGAGTCCGGCAGCGGCTGCAATTTCGAGGCGGGCGCGCGCGCCATCCGCGCCCTCGATCCCACACGCCCCATCCATTACGAACGCATGAACGAAGTGGCGGACCTCGACAGCGTGATGTACCCCCACCTGGACGACCTTATCGCCGAGGGGAAGAAGGATTCGCCCAAACCGTTCATCATGTGCGAATACGCCCACGCCATGGGCAACGCCGTCGGCAATTTCCAGGAATACTGGGACGCCATCGAGCGCCACAAACGCCTGATTGGCGGCTGCATCTGGGAATGGGCCGACCACGGCATCTTCAAGTATACGGAGGACGAACCCCGCGAGGACGGGTCGCGGACCTGGTTCTGGGCCTACGGCGGCGATTTCGACGACGAACCCAACGACAGAAACTTCTGCATGGACGGCCTGGTGTTTCCCGACCGCGGCATCCCGCCCAAGATGTGGGAAGTGAAAAAGGTCTACCAGTACGTGGGGATCGGCCCCGCGGATCTGGCGCGGGGCTCGGTGCGCATCCGCAACAAGCACTTCTTCGCGAACCTGAACCGCTACGACATCCGCTGGAGCGTCCGCGAGGACGGGTGCATCGTCGAGGAAGGTGTCCTGCCTCCGCTGGACCTGCCCGCGGGCGAAGAGACGGAACTCACGATTCCCTTCACTCCGCCTGTGCCGAAACCCGGGGCCGAGTACGTGCTGCGCGTGAGCTTTCATCTCAGGGAAAACGCGCTGTGGGCGGAGCAGGGCCATGAATCCGCGTGGGAACAGATGCGGTTGCCCATCGATTCGGGCAAGGCTCCCCTGCTGATGTTCAAAAACGCGCCCAAACTGAAGCTGCAGGAAGATGACACGCAGCTGGTAGTCACCGGCGGCGGGTTCACCGTCCGGTTCAGCAAGTCCCACGGAGGCCTCGGCGCGATCGTCTACGACGGGCAGGAGATCCTCCCCGATGGCGGCGCAGTGTTCAACGGCCCCGCATTGAACCTCCTCCGCGCGTTCACCGACAACGACACGCGCCTCGTCGGGGGCGAGAGCCTCAGGCGAGGCTTCTATCAGGCGGGATTGAGCCAGATGCGCCCCTATCTCAAGCGCTTCGAGGTGCTCGACGCACACGGAGAAACAGCGCGCGTCGCGGCGCACCTGGAATGCCTCGGCAGCAAGGGCCGGGGATTCGCTCACCAGTGCATGTATACCATCTACCCGGACGGGTCCATTCATCTGCGCAACCATCTCGAGCCCCTGGGCGAACTGCCCATGCTCCCGCGGATTGGCCTCAAGATGACGCTGGCGGGCGGGCTCGAGCAGCTTGCCTGGTACGGCTGCGGCCCGCACGAAAGCTACCCCGACCGCAAGACCGGCGCGGCTGTCGGCCGCTACGAGAGCACCGTGACGGCCCAGTACGTGCCGTATCCGTTCCCCCAGGAATGCGGCAACAAGGAAGACGTGCGCTGGGCTGCGCTCACCAGCGACGCGGGAACGGGCGTCCTGCTCGTAATGGATGCCCCGCTGGCGTTCAGCACGCTGCGGTTCACGCCGGACGATCTCAACTGCGCGGCGCATACGTATGAGCTGAAACCTCGGCGGAACATCACCGTGTGCGTGGATTACCGGCACTGCGGGCTGGGCAACGGGAGTTGCGGGCCGCTCGTGCTCGATAAATACGCCCTGTATGCGTCCGCCGTCGAGTTCGGGTTCGCGCTGCGCCCCGTTCGCGACGGAAAGACCGATCTGGCCGCGATGGCGCGCGAGAAACTCCCCGCCAGCGAAAGCTGACCCGGAGGTGGAGATGAACGTGAACGACGCCGTCTGACACAAGGTCAGGCACTACGACCCGCGCAAACAGAAGAAGGGAGATTTTGCCATGAAACCCACTCGCCGCGACATGCTCAAGACGCTCGCTGGCAGCGTCGCCCTGGCCGGGGGCGGCTACGCCCTCCGCGTCGCACAAGCCGCCGAAACGGCCGCGCCGGAGTCGTCGGGGCCCATTCCGAAACCCGAGCCGCGCATCGAACGGTTCGAGCGGCTTGCCTACGGCATGTTTATCCATTGGGGCCTCTACTCCCAGTTGGGCCGGGGCGAATGGGTCATGAGCCAGGAGAAAATCCCTGTTGACGAGTACAAACGCCTGCGCGACACGTTCACGGCCTCGGAATTCGACGGCCGGACAATCGCGGGCATCGCCCGGCGCGCCGGCCAGAAATACGCCACGCTCACGGCCCGCCACCACGAAGGCTTCAGCCTCTACGACACCCGGGGGCTGTCGGACTACGACGCCGTGCAGAGCCCCGCGAAGCGCGATCTTGTGGCCGAGTTTATCGAGGGCTGCCGCGCCGAGGGCATCCTCCCCATGTTCTACCACACCACGCTGGACTGGTATCACCCCGATTTCGGCGCCGATTTCGACGCGTACCTCGACTACCTGCACGCCTCGGTCGAGTTGCTGTGCACGCAGTACGGCGAGATCGGCGGATTGTGGTTCGACGGAAACTGGAGCAGGCCGAGGGCCGACTGGAAGGAAGACCGTCTGTACGGACTGATCCGGAAGCACCAGCCCAATGCGATGATCATCAACAATACCGGCATTCACAAAATGGGCCAGGTCGGCCACCCCGAGATTGACAGCACCACCTTCGAACAGGGCCGTCCGACCCCCATGGATCGCCGGGGTATGCCCAAATACATCAGCGCGGAAATGTGCCAGACCATGAACATGCACTGGGGCATCGCCACGAACGACTACAACTACATGTCGCCCCAGGACATCATCGAAAACCTGTGCGCATGCCGGAAGGTCGGCGCCAACTACCTGCTCAACGTCGGGCCCACGGCGGACGGGGCCATCCCGGACTATGAACGCGCCACCCTCGAACGCGTCGGCAAATGGCTGGAACTCCACGGGGACCCCATCTACAACGGCAAACCCTGCGGCGTTGCGGGACCGGGAGCGGATTTCGGGCTCGACGCGGGCGGCACGCTCTACCTCTTCGTGCACCACCTCAAGCCCGGGCACGGCCAGCAAGCGGGTGAAGTCGCGGGGCCCGGCCCGCGCACGTTTGAGGGCGTTGACAGGACGGTGGCGTCGGTGGCGTGGCTGGACAACGGCGAGGCGCTCGAA
>JAAYAQ010000460.1 GCA_012719295.1 Candidatus Hydrogenedentota bacterium
ACTCCTGGATCTTCTCGATGAATTCGAGATGTTCGTTTGACGGGACCCCTCCCCATACGACGCCCGAGATCGGCGGTTCAACCCGTTTGCCGCCGGCGTGCGGCGAATAGTGCTCGAGCACCAGCCGGCGAAACATGTTTTGTCCATGCAGCATCTCCCCCTGCCAATAGAGGAAAAGATTCAGCGTCGACCGGACCGTCTCGCCGGGATGCAGGATCGAATCGAAGTTCTCGACACCGGCCAGGATCGTCGATTTTCCGTCCCCCTGATGGTCGAAATAGGCGCGCCAGGCCCCGCTCCACCCGAGCCCGGCGATCAAGCCGTCGCCACCGGTCTGATAGTTGAAGAACGGCATCCATACGGCGCTCGAACGTCTATCATTGGGGATGAGGTACGAATGCGCCTGGCCCCACGCCGTGTTCGTGGGCGTATCCATCGCGATCCGGCGGCGCTTCTCCCACATCGAATTGTGCATGACCTCGCTCCTGAGACAGAAGTCGTCCTCATGCCCCGGTGAGCCCACGGAACGATGCAGCACCGGCATCGAACCGTCCGCCGCGTGCCAGCTCGTGTCGATCCCCCAGAAGTCGTGCAGCTTCGCCGAGTCCGCCTGTCCGTCGTTGCGGACGCGGACCACCCACTGAAAGGCGGGAAAATCCTGAAACTCGACCAGTTCCATTTCGCACGCGAGCGAGGTCTGGGCGTCTTTCCAGCTCAACAGATGCGTGCGCGTTCGGTCATTCCGCCACTCGCCCGGCACGATGCTCGCCGTGGCGAGCGTGACCCATTCCCGGCTGCTTCGCTCGCCGCACCGGAAGGAAAACGGGAGATCGGCGGCGTAGCGCCCGCTGTCCGGGTCCCCCTGCTTGAGCAGGAACTGCATCCACTGGGCGACAAACGCCATCTCGCCGGCCGTCGGCTGCGAGGAATACGGCTCGACCGGAACCCCGGCGCCCTGGACGCATGGGGAAAACAACATCGCCGCGGACAGATACAATAGGCAGAGGATGCGGAGACTCATTGCCTGTACTCCATTGTTGCCACTTAGAATCACGGACCACAATCGCGGGCATGTCGAGCACGGAACTGTCTGCGCCCACGGGAAACCGTTCCTCCCACAGCAACACACGCTTAGCCGCGGGCTACAGCGGCTGGTCGCCGACGCGGGCGAGCCAGTTGCGGGTCGCCTCGACGGCCTCAAGGCCCTGGTCGCAGAGATGGGCGCCGCAGAAGATCATGTCGCGGATGCGCTTCTCCCGGAGCCATTGGAGGCCGAGCGCGCATTGGCGTTCGATGCGCTCGAGCGGCATGGGTTGGCGCGGCCCGTAATCCCACATGTAACACCCCATCTGCAGATGTTTGCCGGGCGCGATCTCCCGCAATCGGGCGAAATTGGCTTCGAGCCCGTCGAGTTCGGTTGCAGACCACGACCAGAGCGAGATCGCGTCGCAGAGTTCGAGGTAGGGCCGCATCCGGTCGTCAAACTGGTCCGCGGTGTACACGACGATGCCGAGTTCGAGCCGGCGGCCGTCGATGGTCATGCGGTCGCGAATGGCCTTGACCTCGTCCACCGTCATGGAAGCTTCCTGGCCCTGGCGGGCAAAGTTGAAGAAGTCGTCCATGTACAGGCCCGTGATGTTGGGCATGGACGCGGCGAGTTGGAGGGCGTGCTCGCGTTCCTCGCGCGACGTCGCGCCGGCACTGCCCGTGATCGACCACTGCAGCCGCTTGACGTCCTTGAACGCGGCGGCGTAGGCCTCGAAGGGGTACGCGGGTTGGCCGCTGGCGCGGATAAACATGATGTTGGGCGTGCCCAGATACCGCGCAGCGTCCACGGGGGTGATCCGGGAGTTGCGCGGCAGGCCGAACATGCCGTCATACACGCCGGGATGGTGCGACCAGAGCCACATGCGATCGCGGACCCGTTCGCGCACCTCGGCCCGGGACTTCTGACTTGTCATCGCGGCGACTCCGGCCGCGGCGCTCAGTTGCACAAATCGCCGTCGAGTTACCATCACGTCCCCTTTCTGCCACCGCCTGCAGAGGCGTCCACCCATGCTACCACGGGAAACGGGCGCGAATGAAACGGCCGCGACAGCGGCTCATGGGCGTGCCGGGTGAGCCATCGGCCACAAAGACAAAACCCAGCACGCGGGCCCGTGTGACCTCACAGCGGAGAGGATGGCCAGGACCGGGGACCTGTTCCAAGCGCCGTCCGCGGGGGGATACGTGTCCCCATTCGGCGGAAAAGACAGGAGGGCGGGGGCGCGGCGATTCCTGGCGCGGCGCTGCTGCGATCCGTCACCGCGGCTCACAGACCAAGCCATCCCTCCGGCCGGGTGGCCTCCCCCGGC
Organism: Candidatus Hydrogenedentota bacterium; assembly: GCA_012719295.1. Classification (GTDB taxonomy): domain Bacteria; phylum Hydrogenedentota; class Hydrogenedentia; order Hydrogenedentales; family SLHB01; genus UBA2224. The sequence goes on from JAAYAQ010000460.1 coordinate 2,355, forward strand.
TGTCGTTCCAGCACCGCCTTCGCATGGCGGGCATAGACACCCCGGAGATCGGAAGCGTACGCGCTCAACGCCGCGCGGCCCCGGTTTTCCCAATCCCCGCACCGATACAATACGCGAGCGATGATGAGGTTGCGGACGCCGTTCCGTCCCCGGCTGGAACCATTGACGCTCTTGAGTTCCGTGACCACATCGGCCGCGCCGCCGCACCGTTCAAGCAACTGCGCCAGTGGTTGAGCGGCCGCGGGGTCGCCGAGTTGTTCGAGCGCTTCGCAGACCGCGCGACAGTGACTGGAGTATCCTCCGCCTTCGTCGCTGCTCAACGCCGCGAGCTTTTCCAGGATGATGGGGGTGGCGCGCCGGTCGCGCGTGCGCCCCAGCGCGATGATGTAGCTATCAAGCCACGTCACGCACGGAAAATAACTGTCGATATTCTCCGAGTCAAATGCGGCCGTGTTGGCGACCGTATCAGCAAGGGTATCGTAACCAGCGCCGTCGCCCATGATGCCCAATACGTGGGCGCATCGAAGCCTGCCCTCAGAAGTGGGCGCCGCGCCGCAGGCCTCGCGGAGCAGCGGCGCGGCCCGGTCCCACGCCGCCATCAGAACGCCCAGTTCGCTATAGTCCGTTTCGACAAGCCGGCGCACGGCCTCGCGAACCGCCCCGTCCGGAAGCGGATAGGAGTCCTGGTGTGTCAGCACATCCGGCGTGAGGCACTTCACGGAGACGAGATGCTCCTGCAACGTGCGAACATCGACCGAGCGGGTCCGTCCCCCGTCCTTTGCCGCCATGGCGGCCGCGCAGCCAGCCGCGTAGCCCAGATTCTGCATGCACGGCTGCATGCGGATCGACGGTGTGGCGTCCCGGTGGGCGCTTACCGCCAAACCCACGACAAGGATGCCCTCCAGGCCTTGAGGCAACAGACAACGGTACGGGGTATAGGAAATACCACCGAGGTGATTGTTGATGAAGTAGTACGGGTGGATGGTGAACCCGTGGGAATCCAGGCGGCCGCCCTGGCTGATCCCGACCGTGTCGGGGAACCTGCGCTGGTTGATGATGTCTAGAGGCGACAGCACGTAATCGCCGAGCACGCGACGCCGCTCGCGGGTGTCGACGAGCTGGGCGAGGTCCCAGGCGGCCGGATACCGGTGCTTCGCGGCAACAAGGGCGCTGCGCACGTCGATCAGGTCGGTTTCATCCACATAGGTCCAGTCGGTGTTCAGATAACTTGCGCCGATTTCGTATTGCGGCAGGCCGGCGCCCTGCATGGCCGCGGTCTCCGCGCCTACGTACATGGCCCTGGCCCCGGCCGCGATCGCGACATCACCATTGCCCGTAGCGTCAATCACGGTCTTCGCGAGCACAACGCCCCGGCCCTCGGGCGTGGCCACCACCACGCCCTTGACGCGGCCTTCTTCGACGACGGCCCCGCACGCCAGTGTGCCGAGCCAGATTGTGCCGCCCGCATGGCGGATTTCGCGCCGCCACCATTCCATCTTGGCGTCGACGTACGAAGGAGAACCCATCGCGGCAACGCCAGCGTCTACCTCGGCGGTAAAGCCTTCGCGATAACCGGCGCAATAAATGCCGATCAGACCGGTCGTTCCCACGCCCCCCAAATCGCTCAGGTATTCGAGGACCAGCGTGCGCGCCCCTTGCCGTGCGGCTCCGATTGCGGCAGGCGCCCCGCTGGTTCCCCCGCCGGCCACAACGACATCGTATTCGCCGAAAACCGGAAGACCGCGCGCGTCCGCATTAAGCCAGCGCCTCGGACTGTCCGTCGGGCGCAATCCGCAAGCCGGTTCACGCGTGTCTACCGTCGTGATAGCCTCGCCGGGCGCCCCGGCCAGACGCACCCCATCCGGCGTACCAATGGCCGCGGCCTCTGCCGACGCCGCCTTTCCAATCCGCGCGCCCAGGCGCATCCACTCCAGGGGACGCATGAGCGACCGGGCTGCTTCACGCGGCACATCCGCGCACGCGCCGGCCACGTAGAACCGGGTCATTCCTTCCGGGCGGAACGTATTCAGGTCGGCCGCCGCCGCGCCGGGCCATGGCCCTTCTCCGGCCGCCACCCCGAGCAAGGCATCAGGAGGCACTTGCGAAATCGTCTCGGAACGCACAAGCCCGTCCGGATGGTACGTCCAGTCGCGCGCCATCTGTTCCGCGTCGGCGAAAGACGCAAACGTGCCGTCCTGCATGGGAATCTGCAGCGCGTATTCGATCAGGCTCGGATACTTCGTTGACATCGGCAGATTGACCGCCGGGATCCGCTTGTTGAATGCCGCGGGGTTCTGGCCGCCGATGGGGTGCGCAAGCGGGATGATCGCATGTGACAGGCCCTCCCCCTCCCGGAGCTCACCACCCCCGACGATTCTCCGGAACGTCTGGGGCCCGGCAGGATAGGGACGGAAACGCGCTCCCGCCGCCCTGGCCAACCACGCCCGGTCGGTGGCGTCGACGATCACTTTGGCCACGACGGCCTGCCGGCCCGCCCGGTCAACGATTTCCAGCCCTGCGGGCGCTCCTGAAGAATCGGTCAGCACGCTCGTGGCGTAACAGCCATAGAGAAACTCGACACCGGCGTCCAGCAAGGCCTGTTCCAGGACCCGCTTGACCTGCATCGGCGCGATAGCAGACGGAGGCCCCCCTGGGGCACGCGCTTCTCGCGCATTTGAAAGGATCTGAATTTCGCCCAGCAGCATCCGCCTGGCGTCCTTCCCTTTTGTGATATCGAATCGCAGATACCGGGCCCGGGCCGTGACCGGCGCCGCGAGCGTCAAAGCAGACTCCACCCAGTTGCCGTTGCCCAGCTCCGAATTGCGCAAAAACGCCCTTTCCTCCCACGTCGTTCCATCGTCCCCCGTGGACACGGTCACCGTATCCACTTCAAACCCGCCATTTGACTGGAAAACCATGATCCGGACCTCGTCAACATCCGTCGGCCGACCCAAATCGGCCGTGATCACGACATCGCCATCGTATTGCACGCTTTGCGTGAACGCCGTCCCCCACAACCCATCCGTAAGCATCCGGGGCGGGTCGCTATCCACATGCTTGTCCACGGACGGGAGGCTGGTCTGATAGGTGAACGGCAGTCCGCGCTCCCGGACCGCATCCTGGTAGAGGGCCTGTTCAAGCGGCGTCTCTGGCGTTTCTCCCGGTTCCAGCCACAACCGGAACACCGCGCACATGTCTTCGCCCAGATAGGGGCGAGGCGTGGCCAGAAACACCCGCGCGCCCGATTCGGCCGCCGCGACCGCCGTCGCGACCGCCCCTGTGCCTCCCCCAACCACTGCCACATCGGCTTCGTAAACCACCGGCAGCCGCCGGGGCGGTTCGTTTACGTACACATCTTCCGCCTGAGCGTGCTGCAAATGAGCGGCCAGCAAGACCAGACACATCAGCAGAAGCTCGACGATGGAATTCCTGCACAAGACGTTCACAAGAGAGTCTCCAGATGGTTTCAGCCTGCTCCAACCTGCCTCCGGCCCCGCTACCCCGGCACCGAAGGACGCCCGAATCAATATACCGGTCTATTCACGGCACGTCCAGACGGCCGCGACAGCGGCTCATGAGCGTGTTGGGTGAGCCGTCGGCCACGAAGACAACACCGGCCAGCGAGGGCCCGCGTGACCCCACACCGGAAGAACCGAAGCGTGTTTCACGCGCCATTTGCGCCGCGGCTACGCGTCCCCGTTCGAAGGGACTGGTGTTCCGCGATCATTGATGCTCGTGTATACTGCCGAAATGCTGAAAGAACTCGCCATTACCGCGGGGGCAGCGTGCGCGCTGGGCCTGCTGTGCGCAGGGTCCATGGCCGCCGCCGCGCAGGATGTCAACGCCCTGGATGACCTGGTCCGGGCGTATCCCGACCACCTCGTCCCTGCGGAAAAGCCGAACACTGTCTTGTGGAAAGACGGGACGGAGATGGTCTTTGATGACGGCATTCAGAAAGCCGGCTTCGAGGACCTGCTCAACCGCGCAAGCCTGAAGGACCAGATGGCCATGCCCTACCCGCGGTCATGGCCTTCGGCCGCGCCGCTCGTCAACGCCGATCCGGGCCGTGTCCGTAACGACGCGTTCTTCCGGAAGATGTACGGCGGTTCCGCGGACGAGGTCCGCGCAAACCTGGTTTCCGTGGAATGGCTGGGCGGGGCGCGCGTGCCGTTTTCGAAGGTAAACGGCGCGGCGGAGGCGTTGGGCCGGGTCCGGGAGGAGCTGGAGACACTGCCCGCCGAAGTGTATCAGTATGTTGCCCAGCCGGTCGGCACATTCGCGTGGCGTCCGATAGCCGGCACGGCGCGGCTCAGCATGCACAGTTTCGGCGCGGCGATCGATTTTCAGCTGCCGCGGGCGCTGTATCGGTACTGGAAGTGGGATATGCGCAGCCCGAACGACGCGCCTGTCTACCCGGAGCGTATGCTCGAGGATGCCCGGCTCAGGCAGGTCGTGGCCGTTTTTGAGCGGCACGGCTTCATCTGGGGCGGAAAATGGTTCCACTACGACACGATGCACTTCGAATACCGGCCTGAACTGCTGGGGTAGGAACCCCGTCCCGAAACTTGCAGTGTCCGCCCCGTCTTGGGCATGCTGGTAGCCGGTCTGTGAACCTATTGCCGACTATTTGCCTCCAGCGGAAGGCACAAGGAGTTCGTCGTGCACCGAATGGTTCTCCTGCCCAGATCGCACCGGCGCGGCCACCGATTTCCGCATACCGCGTCTCTTCGCCTGGTCGTCCTGCTCACGGCGGTTGCCGCGGCGGCCACGGCCGTTCCAGCGGCCTTCGCCGGAGAAGACGCCCCTCCCGGGCGGGCCCGCATCGCTCCCTCGGTCGTCCATTTGGCGCCGGGCCAGCAGCAA
>JAAYAQ010000461.1 GCA_012719295.1 Candidatus Hydrogenedentota bacterium
AGCGTACCTGCCAGCGTGACAAGCCGCTCCGCGCGCTTCGTAAGCACCTGAAACCTGTGCCAGGACGCCCTGTCCATTACATCAAACACACGCCGGATGAAATCAGCATCCACCTCGTCGTGAAACAGGTCGCCCATCGAGTTCACGAACACCGTCCGCGGTTTCCGCCACGTCAGGGGAAGCTCCAGCGTGCGCTCGTGCATCGTAACAGAAAAACCGTTGAGGTAATTGGGCTGCCCCATCGCTTTCAGACGCATCGCCATGCGTTCCGCGTAGCAATTCGCGCAACCGGCGCTGGCCTTCGAGCATCCGGTTACCGGATTCCACGTGGCCTCAGTCCATTCGATGCTGCTCCGGCTCATTGTTCGTCACTCACGCGAAAACGGACTTTAGGTTCTTTCTTGTATGCAGGGTAATTCAAATAGAGTGCCCCGCGTTTCCCGGGCGAAACGGAGGGAATCGCTCCAGTCTGGATGATCCCCAAATTAATCATCTCTTCAACCCCCTGCCGCGCCCTACTGCCGGAAAAACCGCGCGTGAGACAAAAGAGGTAAAGCTCCCTGTTGTCCGGGGACTTCTCCCGCACAAAGGATTGCAGCTCACGCTTGAAGAGATCAACCTTCTTCGGGACATTCTCTCCGGGCCAGAGCGCCAGTTGCCCATCCCAGGCGAGGTCTCCATCAATGTTGTAGTTGGCCTCTCCGGTAACGCCGTCCAGTTTCCAGCACGCATCAAGATACTTCTCCAGTCCCAGGGGGTGCCGGGTTCCGAAGATCACCCCGTAGATGTTGCTCCCCTTCTTCAAAGAATACGGAGCGAGATAGTAAGTCTGGCTGCCCAGATTGTCCCGGAAATACTCACACAGATACCGGTGAATGGCCGGGTATTCTATACCCTGCATATCCTCGGGGTTAATCGCAAAGCGTTTCTGGATTTCCGGCGTGGCACAGAAACGATGCACGAACGACGACGCAATGAAAAACAGGATGTCGGTCATGGAACAGCTGGCCAGCCTGGCCACAACCTCGGGAGTCACTTCTTTGTATCCGAACTGGTCCATGATAACCAGATTGGCGGTGTGCGACCTTTGCATCAGGGGCAGGTAGTGTTCGAGCGCGCCCTTAAACGGGAGTTGTGTGTACTCAGGTTGACAGCATCGCTTCGGGCAACGGAGCCGTTCGACGTGCTCTTTCAGATTGGCGATGTACTCCGCATCAAGGTCGTTAAAGAAAAGCGACACGGGTGCGCTGCTCTTCCGCTCAAAATAGCGATTGCAGTAGGCTCTGATCTCCTCAACAATGATCAACGCCGAACCGAAGACCCCGTTGAGGTCCCTCCCCTGGCCGGCAAACAGGTCAAAGATATTGATCTGGTCGGGCGCTTCGTGGGATGCCCCCCAATGTGTAAGGAAGATGCTGATCCAAGCTCGAATGTACTGCCGGAACAGCTCCAGTTTCGTGCGTGTGGCCTCGTCAAAAGGCTCACTATAGAATTGCGGCATTTGTCCCCCTGTGCATACAGCTCCTATAGCACTGACCACATGTATAGCATAAGAAACTTGAAGCTGTAAACTGCCACAGCGTCCCGATCGCCTCTTTTTGATTGGCTGCAACTTGTTTCCTCTTCAGGATTGCCGAAGCGCGACCCGGACACCGTGACAAAGGCAGGACTCGGCACCCCCGGCGCGGGGACGGGCAACGGAGAAACGGTCGCCGTCTCTGCCTCCTGGCTCCAATCTTTGCACCCGCTCGTCCGGTGCTTTCCGTCGCGCCGGGGAGTCTGCCGTCCCGCGTGTAGGTTCGCATGCGAAAATTGTTTATAATGCCGCACATGAACCATGCGGAAGGTAATATCCCTCCGGAGGTTCGCACGCGTTGCGAGCAGCTCCGGAACGAGCTGGACCGGCACAACTACCTCTATTACGTGGAGGCGAAGCCGGAGATCACCGATGTGGAGTTCGACGCCCTCCTGAACGAGCTCATCGCGATGGAGACGGAATACCCCGGCCTGGTGACGCCCGATTCGCCGACGCAGCGGGTCGGCGGCCAGCCGCTCGACGGGTTCAAGACCGTGGAACACGCGGTCCCGATGCTTTCCATCGACAATACGTACAGCGAAGGGGAATTGCGCGCGTTCGACGACCGGGTGCGCCGCGGGCTCGAGGGCCAGGAGCCGTCGTACGTGGCGGAACTGAAAATCGACGGCGTGTCGATGTCGCTGCTCTACGAGAAGGGCCGGTTGGTGCGGGCGGCGACGCGGGGCGACGGCGCGCGGGGCGACGACGTCACGGCGAACGTCAAGACCATCCGCGCGGTGCCGATGCGCCTTCAGGGCGCGTTCCCGGCCCGGCTCGAGGTCCGGGGCGAGGTCTACATGCGCCGGCAGGAGCTGGTCCGCCTGAACGAGTTGCGCGAGGAGGCGGGGGAACCGCCGCTGGCCAACCCCCGGAACACCACCGCGGGCACCCTGAAACTGCTTGACCCGCGGGAGGTCGCGAAACGCCGTCTGGAGTTCGCCTGTTACGATGTGGCGCCGCTCCCGGGGACGGATCTCAGCTCGCACTACACGACCCTTCAGGACCTCAAGTCCTATGCATTTCCCGTAAACCCGTTTTTCACGCGGTGCAGAGACATCGACGAAGTCATCGCGGTCTGCAATGCATGGTCGTGGAAACGCCACGAGCTGGATTTTGAGACGGACGGGATGGTCATCAAGGTGGATTCGGCGGAGCAGCGCCGCCAGCTGGGCGCGACGTCGAAGGCGCCCCGCTGGGCCATCGCGTACAAGTATCCGGCCGAGATCGCGGAGACCCGGCTTGAAAAAGTCACATTGCAGGTGGGCAAGACCGGCACCGTGACGCCGGTGGCGAACCTCGCTCCCGTGCATCTGGCCGGGACGACCGTCAAGCGGGCCAATCTGCACAATTTCGAGGACATTGAGCGCAAGGACATTCGCGAGGGCGACATCGTGCGGGTGCAGAAGGCGGGCGAGATCATCCCGCAGGTACTGGGCCCGGTGCTCGAGAAACGTCCGCAAGACGCCCGGAGAATTCCCGTGCCAACGACGTGCCCGCAATGCGGCAGCGAGGTGCGCCAGGACCCCGACGGGGTGTATCTGCGGTGCCTCAATCCGGCCTGCCCGGCCCAGATCAAGGGCCGGCTCAAGTACTTTGCCAGCCGCTCGGCCATGGACATCGAGGGGATGGGCGAGAAACTCATCGACCAGCTTGTGGATAAACATGTGGTGCGAAACCTCGATAACATCTACGACCTGACGCCCGAACCGCTCGCGGAACTCGAGCGCATGGGCGAGAAATCCGCCCGGAACCTGGTGTCGGCCATCGAGGAAAGCAAGAATCGTCCCCTGAGCCGCCTGCTGAACGGCCTGGGGATCCGCCATGTGGGCGCGCACGTCGCGGAGGTGCTGGCGGCGCACTTCGGCTCAATGGAGGCGCTCCAGGAGGCGTCCGTGGAGGCCCTGTGCGAAGTTCCCGAGGTGGGCGAGGTGGTAGCGAGGGAAGTGCGCAATTTCTTCGAGACCGAAGAGAACCGGGCACTGATCGCGTCGCTGCGCGCTCACGGCCTGACCCTGAACGAGACGCGCGCCGCGGCGGGCGGTCCTCAGCCCCTGGCGGGCAAGACCGTGGTCGTTACGGGGGTATTGAAGCGGTATTCGCGCGAGACCATCGAGGACCGGATTAAACAGTGGGGGGGCCGGGCCAGCTCGAGCGTGAGCAAAAAGACGGATTTCGTGCTGGCGGGAGAAAACCCGGGGTCCAAGCTCGCCAAGGCCCGGGAACTCGGCGTTCCCGTCCTGACCGAGGACGAGTTTGACGCCCTGGCGGAGCCGGAAGCATGAGCGGCATCCGCGTCGAATGCCCCAGGGAACTGAACCAGGAGACGGGCCGCGCCCTGCTCGAGGATGTGCGCGAGCGCATGCGCGGCGAGGACGGCCGCAGCCTCGTGCTTGATTTCGCGCACACGGACACGATGGACACGTCTGGCGCGGCGTGGCTGGTGGATATCGCACGGTTTGTCCGGACCTGCAACGCCGATTTCCGTTTCGAGGGGCAGCGTGACGCCGTCGCCGAATTCATCGACCTGATCGGTCCCGGCCTGAGCGGCGCCGAAGAGCGCGAAGAAGAACCGGAGAACCTGTTCGAGAGAATCGGCGGGGAAGGCTTCGGCGTGGCGGAAGAGGCCAGACAACTGTTCAGCCTCTTCCTCGACGCGGTGTACTGGACGTTTATCGGGCCCCTTGAAGGGCGGGGCCTGCGCTGGGGTCTTGTGGCGGAGGAACTCTATGAGATGGGTGTCCGCGCCATCTGGATCAACAGCATAATGAACGCGCTGCTCGGCCTGATCGTGGCCATGCTTTCGGCGGCCCAGTTACGCACCGTCGGACTCGACATTTACGTGGCGGACCTGACGGTGATCGCCTTTGCCCGCGAGCTGGCGGCCGTGATGACCGCCGTGGTGGTCTCGGCGCGGACCGGCGCGGCCATCGCCGCGGAACTGGCGACCATGAAAGTGCAGGAGGAGATCGATGCGTTGCGCGGCATGGGGCTCAAGGTGCCGCAATTTCTCGTGGCGCCCAAGGTGCTTGCCCTGCTCGTCGCCATGCCGTGTCTCACGGTCATTGCGATGTACATGGGCGTGCTGGGCGGCGCGGTCTGGGGCCTGGGCGTCCTGGGGTTCTCCGGGGAGGTGTGGTTCCGCCAGACCATTGAAGCCCTTACGGAAGGCGACGTGGTGCAGGGACTGCTCAAGTCGCTCTTCTTCGCGGTGGCCATTGTGCTCATTGGGTGCCACAACGGGCTGCGTGTGCGCGGGGGCTCGCGCGGCGTCGGCCTGATGACGACCCGGGCCGTCGTGATGGACATCTTTATCATTGTTGTCATCGACATGATCTTCGCGGTGGTGTTCTACTATGTGCTCTGACACTCAGCATAACGGCGCGGACCCTGTGATCGAGGTGCGAAACCTCGTTGCGCGGTACGGCGAGCAACTGGTGCTCAACGACGTCACGTTCGATGTGCCCAGAGGCGAGATCTTCGTCATCCTCGGAGGCAGCGGCTGCGGGAAAACGACGCTGCTCAAGCACATGACCGGCCTGCTGAAACCCGCCTCCGGCCAAGTGTATTACGCCGGCACCGATATCACCACGCTCGATGAAGACCAGCTCGCCGGGATTCAGCGGAACATCGGCATCGCGTTCCAGTCGGGCGCCCTGTTCAATTCCCTGACGGTGGGCGAAAACGTCGCCTTGCCCATGCGCGAGTACACCGACATGCCGGAGGATCTCATCCAGGCGACGGTCGTGTTAAAGCTGAGCCTGGTGGGGTTGGCCTCGGCGAAGGAACTGCTGCCCGAGCAACTCTCGGGCGGAATGAAAAAGCGGGCCGGGCTGGCGCGCGCCATTGCACTCGATCCGCCCATCGTGTATTTTGACGAGCCTTCCGCGGGGCTGGATCCCATCATGGCCTCGGGCCTCGACGACCTTATATTGGATCTGAAACGGCTTCTGGGGATCACATTCATTATCGTGACCCATGAACTGGAATCCATCAAGAAGATTGCCGACCATGTCCTGATGCTGGATGGCGGCAAAGCCGTTTTCCGAGGAACGGTGCGCGAAGCGCAGGCGAGTTCCATCCAGCGCGTGCGGCAGTTCTTTGAGCGGAAGGCCGACGCCCATATCCGGCAGCACCACACGTAGGAGAGCATGACGTGGCGACCCGAGCACAAAAAATGAAGGTGGGTGTCTTCCTGGTGGCATGCCTGGCCGTGCTGGCGGGAGGATTCATCGTCGTCTCGGGATACAAGAGCGGCGATCACACCGCGTACTTTGTCCAGTTCGAGGAATCGATCCTGGGACTCAGCCGGGGCGGACTCGTCGTATACAATGGCGTGCCCGTCGGCAAGGTGTCGGATATCATGGTGTCTGAAGCGCGCCGCGTGCGCGTGGATATCGAGGTGGAGGACGCGGAGATCACGCTGTACCCGGGCGTTGAGGCCCAGCTGGTCATGTACAGCATCGCCACAGGCACCATGACCGTTTCGTTGTCGGGCGGCAACCCCGAGGAAGGCAAACTCCCGCCGGGTTCGGAGATCCCCTCCAGACCCTCGCTGTTCGCCTCCACCGCGGGCAGCATCCCGGAGGTCGTCAAAAAGATCAGCGACATCGCGGACAAAATCGATACGGGCCTGGAAGGCATCGAGGAAGGGCAGATCAAAGCGATGCTGGATGACGCCGATGCCGCGGTCAAAGACGTGCGCGAAGTCCTGACGGAAACCACCACCACGCTCAAGGACCTCCGGGTAAAGACGGTTGAAGGCGTGGACGACGCGCGCAAACTCATCGAGGACATCCGGACCGAGATCCAGCCCTTCACCGAAAACACCAACGCGCTTGTCCAATCCGCCAACACGACCTTGGGCACCATCAACGAAAAAATCGCGCCCCTGGATTTCTCCCGGACCGAGGAGGAACTCCTCACGACCCTCAAGAGCATCCGTGAACTGGCCGACGCGGCCCGCAAAACCACCGAACAGCTTGAGACCGTGTCCAAAGCCGCCGTATACGAAGCCGACAACGTCGAGTTCATGGTCCGCCAGACCACGGATTCGCTTCAGGAAACGCTGGAAGCCCTCCGTGCCCTGGCCGACACGCTGCGGCAGGACCCCTCCGCCGTCGTGTACGGTCCGGCACAACCGAAGGGAGAGAAGTAATGCGTCGCGTGCTGATTCCGCTGCTGTTGCTGGGTGTCTTCGCCTCGACAGGCTGCATCCGGCCCAGCATAACGCCAACGGTCCGGTACACCCTGAAACCCGAGATCGCGGTCGAACAGGCCCCTCCAACCGAACGTTCGCTGGGCATCCGCCGCTTGCGTACCTCCGCCCTGTACCGGACGCCCATCCTCTATGCCCAGGGCCACCAGATCCACCCGTTTCCGTTTGCGGAATGGGCCATGAACCCCGAAGACCTGGTCACGCGCGCCATCACCGACGCCCTGGCCGCAACCGGGCGGTTCCGCGACGTTGGCGACGCCTCCAACATCAACCGGCCCGAACTCATGCTCTTCGGCGAATTGCGGCGCTTTGAGGCCGACCGGGACGTCAACCCGGTCGAGGCCGTCTGCGAAGTGCGACTCGAACTGCGCGAGACATTCGGGACGAATCTGCTCTGGGCCAATACACTGACCGCCCGTGTGCCGCTCACGGAAGACCGGGTGGCCGCGCTTCCGGAAGCCATGAGCCAGGCCGTGGCCCAGATAGCCAACACCGCCGCCCGCGAAATCGCATCGCATTGAGTTTCGGGGACACAATACTTAATTCCGCCTTGAACTTTGTTTTGGATAAATAGTCAACTGCTCTTAATTGAGTATTGTGTCCCCAAAATTGGGAGGAGCGCCGTGAGCATGCGCCGACGTGAGTTTCTGGGGTTGCTTGCCGCTGGCGCGCAGGCGGCTGGGCTGGGCGTGTTCGCGCGGTGCGCCGGGGCCGCCGAACGCAGGCCCAACGTCATCCTCTGCATGGCCGACGACCAGGGCTGGGGCGACATGGCGTACAACGGGCACGCGGTCCTCGAGACGCCCCATTTCGACGCCATGGCGGCGGAAGCGTTTCGTTTCGACCGGTTCTATGCCGCCGCACCCGTGTGTTCGCCGACGCGGGCAAGCGTCATGACCGGCCGCACACCGAACCGCATGGGATGTTTCAAGTGGGGCCATTCCCTCCGCCCCCAGGAGATCACCGTCGCGGAGGCCCTCAAGACCGCGGGGTATGTCACCGGACACTTCGGGAAATGGCATCTCGGCTCGGTACAGCACGGGAGCCCCGTGAACCCCGGTGCGAGCGGGTTCGACGAATGGCTTTCCGCACCGAATTACTATGATAACGACCCCATCCTGAGCCGGGAAGGGCGCGCCGTGCAATTGCAGGGAGAAAGCTCGATGGTCGCCGCGGACGCGGCCATCGCGTTCATGCGGAAACACGCGGACGGCGCCAGCCCGTTTCTTGCCGTGGTCTGGTTTGGCTCGCCTCATAAACCGCACCAGGCGCTCGACCGCGAGCTCGAACCCTACGCCGGCCAGGAAAAGGAGTTTGCCCATTTCTACGGAGAGATCACCGGCATGGACCGCGCGTTCGGCAAACTGCGCCAGGAGATCGCCAGCCTGGGCATCCGCGAAAACACGATCCTGTGGTACTGCAGCGACAACGGCGGGTTGCCGAAGGTCAGCAGAACCGGCGGGCGCGGTAACAAAGGCCAGCTCTACGAGGGCGGTCTGCGGGTCCCCGCCCTGCTCGAATGGCCCGCCCGGCTCCCGGAACACCGCGCGACCAGCATCCCCTGCGTGACCTCCGACATCTACCCCACGCTGCTGGAAATCGCCGGGGTCGCCGTGCCCCATCAGCCTCCCCTGGACGGCATCAGCCTGGTACCCCTGATCGACGGCGCCATGGACGCGCGCCCAAAACCCATTGGGTTCTGGGACCATCCCACGGCCGGAATCCTGACCCCGACCGACACGTGGATGGCGGAACTGCTCGAAGCACAACGAGAGGAAAAGGAGATCACCGACCCGGCACGGGTGCGCCCCGATGCCGGGGAGATCAAGGAACAGTACCCCACTGATACGTTCCCCGGTCATAGCGCCTGGCTCGACTGGCCCTGGAAACTCCACCGCATCGAGGACACGAACGGCGCGGTCACCTGTGAACTGTACGATGTGAACCAGGACCCCGCGGAATCCGCCAACCTCCTGGCGGAGAACCCCGCCCGGGCGGAAGGCATGCTGGCGCAGCTGAACGCATGGCTCGCCAGCGTGGTCAACAGCCTCAACGGCAACGACTACCCCTGACCGCCGAATAACGGCCCCCTGATGCGCCTTTCCCGCGGCGAGGAGATCCGTCTCCGGCTGCCGGCGGTGGCGTCAGCTGTCCATCGCGTTTTCCTTCCGGCATTTCAGCCGGGAAAGGCCCGTCAAACCGCCGCACGGGTCGAGTTCAAGGTCGAGGGCTTTCGCGAGGCACTCGTAATGGATCCGGGACTGCAGCTTGATGTGTTTCATGCGTATCCCCTCCTGCCGTTGCATTTGCCATCTTTCAGCGTAGCACGAGCGGGCTGGGCCGTCCAGAGAAATTGCGGCCCGTGCCGCGGCAAGGTGTACAATGGCGGCCGGCTCGTTCCCCCGAAAACTGAGATACCAGGGAGACTTTGGATGCATACCACCCACACCGTCGACGACCTGCTGACGACCCTTGCGGCCGTCCTGGGGCG
>JAAYAQ010000462.1 GCA_012719295.1 Candidatus Hydrogenedentota bacterium
ACGAGCGCATCCCCGTTGAGCCTTATTACGGGTGGTATTGGCCACTCTACCCGGACCGGCCGCTTCTCGAAGTGGACCGCGGCGCCTCCGCGGACAAATCCATCGTCGCGTGGCCCTATTATCCGTCGAGCCGTACCGGCTCCGCGTTCCTGCTGGGCGACGTGCTGGCCTTGCGCTGCCGCGCGGACGAGTACGGCGCCGTTCTGGGCCCGGATACCGCGGACCAGGGACTCGCGCTGATCGACCTCGAGGCCGGCGAATTCACCGGCACGGTGGGGCTTGCGTTTGAGAACATCGTCTCGCTCGACGCGGCGGACAAACGTCTGTATCTGAGCACCTGCGAACCGCTCGCGGCCGTTGCAGGCATGGAGACGCCGAAGTGTGCGTATTTCATCACGGCGATTAACGTGGCCGGCGCCCCGTCGGCCGGTCCGAGCGCGAACGTTCCGGGCATCTTCGTGCAGTACGACCCCGGCAGCGGCCTGCTGGCGCTGCGCGACGATCAATGGCTCCGCGACTGGGAATACCGCTCCCACCTGCGGACGGTGCGCTGGGACGGCGGGGAGGAGGTCGAATCGCTCGACTCGGTTCAGTTGCCCAGCGGCGCCAGCCAGGTGCTCGGGCGCGGCGCCAAGGTGTATGTGGAATCCTATGCCGACGGCCTGAGGCTGTATGCGGTCGCGGTGTCGCCCGGCGGCGCCCTGGAACCGGGCAGCGGCGTGCTGGTCACCAAAGACTGGGGAAGCCTGCTCGATGCCCGGGGCTCGAGTGCGTATGTCGTTCTTGGGGGGAGCGCGGTGGCCCGGTACGATTTCGGTTCCGGCGCCGGCTCGCTCGGCGAGATCGTGCCCGTGATGGGTTACCCGCTGAGAATCCGTTTCGGCGCCTCGACGGCCTACGTTTCGACCGGCTACTCCGGCGTGCTCGAACTGCCCCGGTAGCGGAGGTCTGCCTGCCTCGCCGGCGGTAGCGTCGCCCGCGCCGGTCGGCGCGGCCGCGCAGGCCGTCTTGTGTTCTCCGCGCGCGAACGGGTAGTCTGTCTGCCGGTCAACAGTGCGGAGGACAGGATCGTGAGTGAACCACTGACTCGCCGGGGATTCATCCGACATTCGATGCAGGGCGCGGCGGGTACTGCCGCGCTGATGGGCGCCCTGGGTTCCGCGCGCCTCGCGGCCGGCGCCGTTTCGGGCCCGGGGGAAGCGCACGGGCTTCTGGCGGGCGCCGCGGCGGTCGACATTACGCCCAGGGTCTTGCCCGTGATCACCAGTGGCGGCTTTCTGGAAGGCCGGGCCGACACGATAGCCGATCCGCTGTATGCACGCGGTCTCGTGCTGGACGACGGCGTGAAACGGCTCGCTCTGGTACTCGTGGACAACCTCATGATGCCGCGCGAGCTGCTCGACGACGCGAAACGCCGCGGCAGCGCCGCGACCGGCATCCGCGAGGAGCATATGCTCATCGCCGCGACCCACTCGCACTCCGCGCCGTCCGTCATGGGCGCGCTGGGTTCGCGCTGCGACGAGACTTATGCGGCCTTTCTGCCGGACCGGCTCGTCGAGTGCATCCGGCAGGCCGATGCCAGCCGCGTGCCCGCCCGCCTGGGCTGGGCCGCCGTGACCGATTCCGAGGACACCAACTGCCGCGTATGGTTTCGCCGCCCCGACCGGATCGGAACGGATCCCTTCGGCGACGCCACCATCCGCGCGATGATGCACCCCGGCTACCAGAACCCGGATTACGTCGGGCCGTGCGGTCCGGAAGACCCCGCGCTGACGGTGCTGGCGGTGCGGACGGCCGATGGCGCGCCGCTGGCGCTCCTCGCCAACTACTCGATGCATTATTTCGGAGCCGGGCCCGTATCCGCGGACTATTTCGGCCGGTTCTGCGCGGAAATGGAGCGGCGCATCGCGCCCGGCCAGGACAATCCGCGATTCGTCGCCCTCATCTCCAACGGCACCAGCGGCGATCAGCACTGGATGAACTATGCGGAACCGAAAACGGATCTCACTATCGACGCCTATGCCGCGCGCGTGGCCGACAAGGCCATGCAGGCCTGGCAGGCCGCGGAGTGCGTTGAAGGCGCCTCGATCGACATGGCGGAAATGACGCTCGAGCTGGGCCGCCGGACCCCGTCTCCCGAGCGGCTTGCCTGGGCTACGGACATCCGGGCGGCGATGGGCGACCGTGCCGTGCCGAAGGACCAGGCGGAAGTGTATGCGCTCGAACAGATCTACCTGGCGGCAGAGCCCCGGCGCGAACTGAAACTTCAGGCGCTGCGCATCGGGGGCCTGGGCATCGCCGCGATCCCGTGCGAGGTCTATGCCATTACCGGTCTCAAACTCAAACGGCAGAGTCCGTTCGCCCTGACCATGAACATTGAGCTGGCCAACGGGGCCGAGGGCTATATTCCGCCGCCCGAGCTGTACTGTTTCGGCGGCTACAACACCTGGCCCGCGCGCACCGCCGGCCTCGAACCCGCCGCGGAACCGAGGCTCGTCGAGGCGGCGCTGGGGCTGTTTGAAGCGCTGGCGGACCGCAAACGCCGGCCCTTGCCGGTCTGTGCGGGCCCCTATGTCAATGCCGTGCGCGCCGCCGGCCCGCAGGCCTTCTGGCCCCTGGACACCCTCTCGGGCGAGGTCTGCGCCGACCTGTCCGGCAACAACCACCAGGCCCGTTGCGAACCGGGCGTGGCCTTCTTCGTTGAAGGTCCTCCGCTCAAGGAAACCGGGCATCCCGACGGCATCTGCCGTGCGGTTCATTGCGCCGGGGGCCGGATAGCCGCCACATTGCCCGTTCCGGGCGACGCCTATTCGGTGGAGCTCTGGTTCTGGAACGGGCTGCCCTGCGATGCCCGTGCGGTGACGGGGTATATCCTCTCCCGCGGCCGCGACCGCGAACCGGGCGCCCCGGGCGAACATCTCGGCATTGGCGGCACGGACGGCGACGGCCGCGCGGCGGGACGCCTTATCGTCTACAACGGCGACGAAAAACGCACCCTGCTCGCGGGCGGTACCGTGCTCGAACCCCGGCGGTGGTATCACGTCATATACGTCCGCCAGGGCCGCGACATCGCCGTGTACCTGGACGGCCGCGCCACCCCGGAGATCAGCGGCGCGCTCGAACCCGGCTGCCCGCGGGACACCCCCAGCCTGTGGATAGGCGGCCGCAGCGACGCCCTCTTCGGGCTCGAGGGCAAACTGAGCCAGGTTGCCGTCTACGACCGCGCGCTTACGCCCGGCGAAGCCGCCGAACACTACCGCGCCGGGATGGCATGACGTTCAAGAAGACGCCACGCGCCGCGTCCCGGGCGGGTTATGTCTTCTGCTTCTTCTCTTTCAGGTACGTGTACCGGAGCGTATTGGACTGGATGCCCAGCGCCTTGGCGGCGGCGGTGCAGTTGCGGTCGAGCAGGGTCCACACGTGGCGGGCATAGCGGTCTCGCACTTCTTTGAGGGGACGGACGTCGCTCGCGGTGCGCGGGAGCAGCAGGTCGTCCGCTGAGGGCGGGGTTTCCGCGGCGGCCCGGAGTTCGCCCAGCGCCTTTTCTTCGGCGATGGCCTCGGGAATGCTCATGTCGAGGTAGAACGCCCGTTCCACCAGCTTGATCAGTTGCCGAACGTTGCCCGGCCAGTCGTAGTCTTTCAGCGCCTGGTAGTCGTTTCGCGCCAGGGCGCGCCCATAGCCTTCTTTGGCGAGCGACGCCAGATGTACCTCGAGGATGGCACGAATGTCTTCGAGCCGGTCGCGCAACGGGGGGACATAGAGCCGCAGGGTGCTCAGGCGGTGGTACAAATCCGCGCGGAAGGTCCCCGCGCGCACCATGCCGGGCAGGTCGCGGTTGGTCGCGGCGATGATGCGCACGTCGACCGGGCCCGTGGGGCGGTCGGCGCCTTCGGGCGTGACCGAACCATCCTCAAATACCCGCAACAGCTTTGCCTGAACCTCGAGCGGGAGCTCGCCGACCTCGTCCAGGTAGAGAATGCCTTTGTTGGCCGAGACCAGCTTGCCCTCGCGCTCCTTATCCGCGCCCGTGAACGCGCCTTTCACGTGGCCGAAGATGTCGGAATTGGCGAGGCTGGCGCTGCCCGCGTACAAGGCGCAATTGACCACGATGAACGCTTCGCCGCTGCGCGAACTGGCTTCGCGAAGCAACTGGGCCACATGCTCTTTTCCCACGCCCGATTCCCCCATGATAATCAGGGGACGGTTGATCCGGGCGCATTTCTTGATTCGTTCGCGGAGCGTTCGCATCGCCGGCGACCGCCCGTGGAGCACATACTTGAACCCCGTCTGGCGATAGACGTCGAGCGCATGCCGGTCGTCCTCGCTCATGCGGAGATCGGCAAGACTGCGAATGGCCCCCAGATAGAACTCTTCGTCCTGGTACTTGAAATACTGGGAAATCGCGGCCGCCACGAAATCGCACCAGTCTTCCTGTTCCCCGGTTCGTTTCCGGGGGGGCTTGCCGCGCGAGATGTTGTGGTCGAGCGGCGCCAGTTCGGTCAGAAACGCGCCGGCGTCGTCGCCGGTGAGCAGCAGGTGCTTCGCCATGGCCCCCGTATTGCTCTCCGCGTCGATAAACACCGGGGTGCAGACCGCCGCATACCGTTCGCGGTCTTTGTCGAGGTACCCGCGGCCGCAATACCAGCGCACCGTCCCCCCGCGTTTCCGGATCGCCGCGCAGGCCTGTTTCACGACCGACCAGTCGCAGTCCGCCCCCACCCCGCAGACGTGCACCTCACGCACCGCGGCCCGGCTGATATGCTGCAGCGTTTCGCCTATCCGCCGGGCGCTGGTCGTCACGATCTCCGCCGACGGAAACCGTTTTAACGCCAGGGCGGCCGCGCAGGCGCCGTCCAGCCCGTAATAGGTCACGATGTACTGCTTGCCTTTTGCGCCCATCTGGCTCCCTTTCACCACGTTCAACGGCCGGGACGGTCCCCGGAGCTGCCGCGCGCCCCGGCCGGGCCTGGTTTTTCAGTGCTCGATTTCTGAGCATAGCACGTTAATATTGAGGACACAACCCGGCGTTTCTTGTGCTCCTTCCATGACATTGCCCCATATATGGCGGTTTGTGACGTCCCATTTGTTGGCACGATACGTGCTATTGAACAGATGTTGGGTGCAGAGGCGTCTGAGGGCAGTGGGAGTTGAGAGCGTTACCGGCGCAAGGGAGGTCAGGCAATGGCTATCACAGGCAAGGCGTTCATGCGGGTCTCGAAGGCGACGCGGCTGGAAATCTCGGGCCACGCGCTGGAGCGCATCGCGCAGCACACGGGACTGCAGCCCACGCGGGCACTGGCACAGACCCTGTTTCATCGCAGCCGGCAGGTCAATGCCAGTCAGATGTGGGCCCTGGGGTACCGGCCGGGCTACTGGCAGCGCCTGGCCGGCGGGCAGAAGTCGTGGTACTTCCGGTTCATGCTGTTTGGCGAGGAACTCGTGGCGGTGGTCCAGGAGGGGGCGCTTCCCGGTCACTACCTGTGGGTGACCACCTACGGGGCCACGCCCCAGTCGGACCGCTACCGCTGGGCGGATATTGGCCTCTTTGCGGAGGCTTGCTGAAGGCCCGGGGGACGGCGCCGCGGGACGAGGCGCCGTCCCGTCATGGGCAGGCCATGGGAATGCGGAACTACCAGAGGACGCGGGAATGAACAGTGCCATACATGTTTTTGTTTACGGCAGGTTGCGGAGCGGTTTCTGGAACCAGTTTCTGCTGGGGAACCGGAAACCGGCAGGGAGGGGACGCACGGCGGAGAAGTATGCCCTGTATGCGAGCGCGATGCCCTATGTGCGGATGGACCAGACCGTCAGCCCCATACGGGGCGAGGTGTACGCGGTCAACGAGCGGACGCTCCGCGACCTCGACAGTCTGATGGCCCATCCCACGTGGTACCGGCGCTGCGAGGTGCCGGTGGTGTTGGACGACGGCCCCGAGATGCTCGCGTGGATGTATGCGCGCCCCGGGACCGGCGGAGTCTTGGTGGAAACCGGGGACCTGTGGAACCGCGAGGCAGCGGCCGCGGGCGCCCATCAGGAGCACGAACCATGAGTAAACGAACCAGTCAACACGAAGTGCTGCTCGGAGAAGTCGCAATCAACCTGGCGGGCATGCAGTATTGCCGGGCGGTCCCCGCGGCGGGCGAGAAGGTCCATTTCGAACGCGAACCGGACAACCCTCACGATCGCAAAGCCATCCGGGTCGAAAACGAAGACTTCGCCAAGGTGGGATACCTTCCGCGGCAGGTCGCGTCCTGGCTGACGCCCCTGATCGACCAGGGCATCGTGTACATCGACGGGACGGTGGCGGCATGTCTGGAAACCGACCTTCCTTCGGCCACCTTGACCGTGTCAATCTACGTCTCGCCTTCGAACGCGGCGTTTCTCGAGGCAAGCCGTGACCCGGAGACCCTCCCCGGCGCTCTGCACCGCATCGTGCTGGACGCCTACAACGCCATGCACGACTGGCGCCGGCCCGCGGTCATCCGCGACACCGCGCAACGTCTTGTTGAGCTTTCGCGCCGCGATCTCCTGCCCGAGACGCGTCTCTTGCTGGCCCTGATGCCGGGATTCGCCGACACGCTCGAAGCCCATGCCGATGTCGGCGCGCTCAGCGCCGTGCGCGCGGCGCTTACCGGGCTGACGATCGGCGAAGGCCTGCATCACCGCAACGCTACCGTCTTTCCCCTGCACCTCGCAAACGGGCACGAACGGGCCTATGTCCTCCTCGAAGAGGCGCTCGAGGCCGGCGCCGCCGAAGTCACCGAGACCTCGCAGCACGGCACCGTGCCGGAGATCCTCATCCGAAACCGCGGCGAACGCCCCATTCTGCTGCCCGAAGGCGAAATCCTCACCGGCGCGAAGCAGAACCGGGTCGTCAACATCACCATGCTCATCGCGGCGCAGTCCGAGCTCGTAATTCCCGTGAGCTGCGTCGAACAGGGGCGCTGGTCCAGCGTCAGCCAACGGTTCCGGGCCACCCACTTCGCCACGCCCCATGTGCGTGCACGGAAATGCGCGCGGGTGATGGAATCCGTCGCATGTCGCGGCTCGTTCGCCGGCGACCAGTCGGAGGTGTGGAACGACGTCGCGGAAGAATTGCGATGTGCCAGGGCCGAATCGCGCACCGAGTCGCTGACCGACGGGCTCGAGGCCGCGCGCGGGAAGCTCGAAGAGTATCGCGAACACCTCGCGCTTCCCGAAGACGCCGCCGGCGTCGTCATCGCCAGCGACGCGCAGGTGGTCCTGTTCGAACTGTTCGACACCCCTCGCACGATGCAACGCCTGTGGCCCCGGCTCAGCGAGGCCTGTTTCTTCGCCTTCGCCCACGACGGGCATGACGGCCAGCCCGCGCCCCCGCGCGTCGTTCGCGATTTTGTCGGCCGGGTGCAGGAGAACCTCCAGGTCCTCGACGAGACCCGCGGCCTTGGCGTGGGTATCGGGCTCAGCGGCAGGAGCGTTTCGGGTACCGGGCTCTGCTATGAAGGCCGCCTGCTCCACCTTGCAGCCTTTTCGGTTGAACGGTAGCCCGTTTGACGCGGTGTAACCATTTCCGGCCCGTCAGCGCAGACGCCCTGACGGGCCGGTTCTTTTGTATCACGCGCCTATCGGGTCGTGAGGAGCCGGTCCACGAGTATCAGGGCATCGGCCGGCCAGAAACAGCGCGGCCGCGGGCGATACACGCCGGGCAGGCCGCTGATGGGCCGGCACGTGAGGACGCGGTCGCGCCATTGCGCGGGAATGGCGTCGCGGCCATGCACCGCGCCCAGGAGGGCGCCGCAGATGGCCGCGTTGGTGTCGGTATCGCCGCCGCGCATGACGGTACCGACGAGCGCCTCCTCGACCCCGGAAACGTGCAGGAGCTGCCACAGGGCGTTCTGGAACGCAATGAGCACCCACCCCTGCTGAGTGCAGTAGTCGTCCGGGGGCGCGGTTCGAGCCGCGTCGATGGTGTCGAGCACCGGCGGCAGGCAGTCCATCTCCCGGGCCCACCCGGCGATCTGATCGCAGAGGCTGGCGGGGTCGCATCCGGTGCGGATGGCGTACGCGAGCGCCGTGGCATACAGCGCGTTGACCTCCTGGCAGACCGGATTCGGATGGGTCAGAGCCGCGTCCTGCCGTGCCCAATCGGCGAGGTCGTCCGCGGTCTGGTGTACGCCGAAGATGCCCAGCGGCGCGATGCGCATCAACGCGCCGTTCGCTTCACTCTCATAATTGTACCTGCCGCTGAGGGCATTGCTGATGGTGATCCCGCAATCGAACGGGCCGGATTTGTGCCAGTATACGTACGCGTGGCGCACGGCATCGGGATCGTATGCGCCGTGCTCGACAAGCGAACGCGCGAGCAACAGCGCCATCTCCGAATCGTCCGTGGGCTGGCCCGCAATGGTGTTGTGCGTGCCGCCGTCGGCGAGTTCGCGCACACCGCCGGGGTACCGCGCGGCGATCGCATCAGGTCCCTGAAATTCCACGAGGCTGCCCAGCGCGTCGCCCGCAAGCTGGCCGAGGAAGCACCCCTGGGCGCGGGCGTGCACGCCGGGGTCGATCGGGCCCCCGCCGGCGCGCGGCCAGCACAGCGGGTACGGCCCGTCCACGGACGGCTCGTCCCAAACCGCGGACCAGTCGCCTCCGAGTATATGTTCTACGTGCGGTCTCGAACCGCCGAACACCCAGGACGTGGTCCGGCAGACGCCGTTGGTGTCGTAGCGCACGGGGACGCCGTTCCGGCCGAACAGGTCGCCGCCCACGCCCAGCAGAAGGGCGTGCCCGCCCGCGAAATCCCAAGTGCCCGGGCCGTTGAGGGACACGCCCGCGACGCCATCGCCCGCGGCGGCCAGCGCAAGCCGGTACGCGATGCCCGGCACGGCCCGGTAGCGCATGGGGGCGACGCACGCGGCGTTGGCTTCGGGGCTCTTGTCGGCGCCCTGCGAGACCAGAACAACGCCATCGCGGGACGGAGACGCCGGCCAGTGCGGGTCGGCCGGCGCGCCATTGCGCAGCAGCGGCCCGCCCTTGGCCCAGGCGAACAGATCGCCGCTGTCGTCGGGACAATTGTAGGCGTAGACCACGCCCAGCACCGGTTCGCCCCTGACCAGAAGCGCGATGGACGTGGCCGCGCCCCGGAACCCCTTCATGTAGGCGGTGGTGCCGTCATTGGGGTCGACGACCCAGAGGCGGCCCGTGTGGCCGGGGGCGCGGCGCGCGTCCGCCAGTTCTTCGCCGAGAAAGCCGTCCTCCGGAAAGGCGCCGCCGAGCGCTTCCCGGATGGCCCGTTCGGCGGTGCGGTCGGCGTCAGCGTGCTCGGAAGTGCCTGTGGGGCCGCCGGGCTGGTTGAACGCCTCGCGCAGGATGGTTCCGGCAGCCTGCGCGGCGGCGACGGCGATCTCAAGTTCATGGGCAAAGGCACGATCCGAGTTCATGGTGCAGTGGATACCCCCTGGTTATTGCGCGGCAGTGTGCGCCGCCTGCAGACACGCCGTATCTTAGCATGCCCGGCCGGGCGAGGGTGAACCGCTGCACCACGGGCGAAACGCTCTCTTGTCAAGCTGGCCATTGTGTACTATACTGACTGTTCGTACCATTTTTCGGAAAAATACCCATAAACAGGGGGTTTCATGAGGCATCGGGCCAGTCTCGTGGTCGATATGGAAGGGATGAGCCGTCCCGCGTTTCACATCGCCCGCGAACTGTCTCAGAACAGCCGCTCCGGCCTGACCACGCGGTTTCTGGCCAAGAAACTCGATCTCCCCGTCGAGGAAATCGAGTACCTGGTCGATATCCACGACCGGGTGTTCTTCACCGACATCACGAAGGTGAAGCTGGTGACGGAAGCGCCCGATGCCATCAAGCGGATCTGCAGCGGGCTCGAGAATCACGGCGACGTGCCGTCGCTGTTCCAGAGCATTAAGGCCTTGGATGCCCACGGGTTCCGCCGGCTGGAGGAGCAACTGGGTATCGAACGGCCCGGGGGCAAGAAAAGCGCCGGAGAACGGTTGCTCAAACGGTGTTACCACCATCCCGATTCGCTCGTTGAATACGTGGCGAGCCGGGGGTTTTCCCCCATTGCGCGCGAGCTATTCGATATCGTGTGGCAGTCCGGCGACGGCCTCATGCCGGTGGCGCAGCTTCGGATGCTTCATGGCGGTTCGGAATACGACATCGAGCAGGGACTCTGGGAGCTTTTCCGCGGGTTCGCGCTGTTTGAACTGTTCCGTTTTGATGCCGAAGATCGGCTGCTTCGCGCGGTGAGCCTGCTCAAGGAACTGCGCCAATGGCGGGCCGATGCGGAGAAGCGGCGCACGAGCGTCAGCCGTCTCAAGCCCGCCAGGGGCGACGTCGATGCGGTGGACGCGCGGGGCGTCGAGTTAAGCGATCGGTTATCGTGTCTGGTGGCGGCCATTGCGGCGAAACCCGTCCGCCTGCGCGGGGACGGCGAGCTGTTTCGCGAAGATCGCCGCAGGCTGTCGGAGATTGTCCCGGAAGACGGCGAACCCTCCCTCAACGTCTGCCTGTGGGCGGCCCAGGGGGTCGGGTGGATTGCGCGCGTGGACAACGAACTGCGCGCCATCGACGTGGAAGGGCTTGCGGCCGCCGGGCGGATCGACCGGCACCTGCGTCTCTGCAAAAACCTGCTGGCACACAGCAACGAGTGGGCGTCGCGGTTCACCATCGCGCCCTTGCTCGGCGAGTTGACGGTGGGCGCGTGGTATCCGGTCATGGGCTTCGTGGAGCACGCGCTTCGCCGCAACGAAGACAACGACGAGCCGGTGCTTCGTTCCACCGGAGGCTTCTGGCATTACACATCGCCCAGCGCCACCGGGTCGTCCAGCCGCTGGCTGGCGCGCTCCCTGGAAGAGACCATGTTGTGGCTCGGCCTGGTCGACCGGGCGGAGTGCGAGGGCGAAAGCGTATTCCGCCTTACGGAACTCGGTGCGATTGTGCTGGGTGAAGGAGACGCCGCCGCGGCAAAGGCGCTGTTCCCGGCGCGAAAATCAGAGCTGGTGGTGCAGCCCAACTTTGACATCGTGGTGGATATGCAGGCGGCGGATCCGCTCATCACGGTGCCGCTTGGCCAATTCTGCGAACGCGTCAGTGCAAGCCAGGTCGCCGTGTACCACCTGACCAAGGACACGTTCACGCGGGCGGTTCAACAGGGCGGAGACAGCGGCGCGTTCATCGAATTTCTCCTCACCCACAATAAGAACGTTGGCCTGCCGCGCAATGTGCTGACCACCCTGGAAGACTGGCGCGGCGGGATGAAGCGCGTCCGGTTGCGCACGATCCAGGTGCTCGAGGCCGACGATCCGCTCGTGATTGCCGATTTGAGGCACCGCAAACGGGTCGCCAAGTACCTGAATCCCGAGGCGCCCGAGCACATGGCCGTACTCAAGAAAACCCGGAAGAGCGAGCTCAAGAAACTGCTGGAGAAAGAAGGGTTCGTCGTCGAGTGACGGAAGCGGCCGTGCGTTCGTGCGGCGCGTCCGAATAAGGCGACGGCGGGCGCGGCCTCCCGGGAGGAACACGCCCACCGTCTTCTCCCTGCGGTGGGTCGCAAGAGCTTAGTCGCTTATCACACTCGCGGATGCCGGAAGCGACTTGGCGTCCGCGCTTTCGGCCACGGTGTTGGAGAGGTGGATCAGGCCGAGGGGCTCCTCCTCGGTGGCGATCGCGAGCAGGTGGCAGGTCGCGAGCAGGCCGCTGCCGATGCGTTTTCCGGGCGCGCCGCCCACGGTTACGCGCAGGATGCCCGGGCCCGCCAGGGCCGCGGTCACGGTTTTGCCGGCCGCCAGCGCGGACTCTTCGGCCGTCGCCAGCGTGCCCCCGGCCGGTTTCACGGTGAAGACCGCCGGGTCAAAGCACACATCGAAGGTCACCGTGTTCACCTGGCCGCCGCTGAGATCCACGATCCAGACCGGCACGTCGATGGGGTCTCCGGAGGCCACGGTGTCTTCCGGCGTCAGGGTCAAATGCACCTGCGGGAGAAAATAGGTGAAGCCGCGCGCCAGCGTTGCTGTTCCCGCGGCGCTTTCCACCGTAACATCCACGGCGCCGCCGCCGGACGGCGTCACGGCCAGGAGGACGCTGCCGGCCGCATCGCTGCGCAACCAGGGAGACGGCGCGTTCCCGAACAGGACCCGCGAGACATCGCCGAGGTTGGCGCCGGTGATGCGGACCACGGCGCCGCCGGTCTCCGCGCCCGTCTTCGGGGCGAGCCCGGCGAGCACCGGTTCGCCGAGCCCTGAGGACTCCTCACAGAGGAGCAGCCCGTCGTTGAGGTCGGCGGTTTCGAATCGGAGGCGGGTGGCCGCGCCGGCCGTGACGGACGGCAGGGCCCTGAAGGTAAGGATGGCCAGGCTGCCCTGGCCCGTGAT
>JAAYAQ010000079.1 GCA_012719295.1 Candidatus Hydrogenedentota bacterium
AAACTGTCGTCGATATGGGCAATGTCCTTCAAGAGGACCTGGCTGCCCAGTTCGGTGGTGACCACGGGCACTTCCGCGAATTGGCGCCCGTAATCGCGCCGCTCTTTCAGGCGCAGCAGAATCTCGCCCGCATCCGTTTTCAAGCCGCCCCCGGGAAGATCGATCGACGCGTTCGCCAGGGTCCGCGCGATCTCCTCCGGCGTCGTCTGATACCGGCGGAGATTCTCCTGCGAGATCTCAATGCCGATCTCCAGGGGCGGCGTGCCTTCCAGGTCCACCTGGGTGATGTCCGGCGACTGAAGCAGCCAGTCGCGCACTTGTTCGGCCACCTGGTGGAGCGTGGTGTCGGGCGCATCGCCGTACACCACCACCTCGATCACGTCGCGGCGGTGCGCGTCAATCCGGACCTCCGGTTCCTCGGCCTCCTCCGGAAACGTCACGATCCGGTCGACCTCGCTCTTGATCTCCTGGCCAAGCCGGTTCACGTCTTCCCCCAGGAGCAGTTCCACCATCACGCTGCCGTTGCCTTCGCGCGCGGTCGAGGTCACTTCTTCAACGCCTTCAAGAGACCGGACGGCCTCTTCGATGGCGAGGATGATCCCGTTCTCCACCTCCTCCGGGCTGGCGCCCGGGTACGCCACCGAAATCGAAACCGTGTCCGGAGCGATGTCTGGAAACACTTCCTGCTTGATGTTCAGCAGTGCAATGAAACCGCCCGCCAGGCAGCCCCACAGAATGAGGCTTGCCGCCACGGAATGGTTCGCCATCCACGCAATGGACCCGCGGTGCCCGGGATGTTTCGCGTCCGCGCTCACGGTTGTCCGCCCTTCGTCCCGCTGCCCGGCGGGTTCCCGGCGGCGTGTTCGCCCGGCGCGGGGCCGTCCGCGCTGGTGCGCAGCGGCATGCCGCTGACGGGCGTCGCCAGGTCGCTCACCACGATCAAATCGCCGTGTCCCACGCCCTTTGACACATACACGAAGTCCGCGCCCCGCCAGGCCGCCTCGATCGGCCGAATCTCGAGGGTCTTGCCGGGGGTCATCACCCACACGTAGTCGCCCTCGCGCACAGCCGAGGCCGGTACCGGACGCACATCCGGGATCTCCCGTCCGGTGATCTCGACCCGCACCTTGGCCCCCAGCAGGAGCGGATGGGACGGCGCTTCGCCATTCGCAAGCTGGAGCGGATCCTTGACCGTGATCAGAACGCGGGGCAGCGTGCTCCCCGTTTCAATGTCCGAGAGAATGCGCTGCACTTCGCCCTCGCGGTAGACCCCGGCGCCCCAGGCGTCTTCATGGTAGATCCGCGCCCGCGAGCCCGATTCGCTGTTGAAGCCCGGGATTTCCAGCCAGCGCAGTTCGGCCACCGGCACCGTAACCTCCACCCAGTATTCATCCGAATCCACCAGCGTCGCCAGCGCCGTGCCGGGATTCACATAGGCTCCCAGGTCAACTTTCCGTTCCTGAATCACCGCGTTGAACGGCGCCGCGATCACGGTCCGTTCCAAATCGAGCCTGGCCTGGTTCAACCCCGCCTGGGCAATGGCCACCGCGGCCTTCCTTGACTCGAGCTGGGGCTGCCGCAACATCAGCGCTTCGTCTTCTTCGGGCGCGTTTTCACCCAGCAGTTCGTATTCGAGCTGGGCCACCGACTGCTGTCCCATCTCGAGCGTGAGCTCGGATTGCGCCTTGACCAGGTTGGCCCGCTGCTGTTCCACGGCCAGCTGGTAGTCGTGCGGATCGATCTCAACCATGACCTCGCCCAGCGCAAAATGCCCCCCCGGAAGAAACGCGGGGGCGACCTTCGAGATCTGCCCGCGGACCCGCGCCGCAAGGTCGACCGCGCGCGCCGGCACCACCGTGCCCATGTTGCGCACGGTCGCGTGCGCCGCCTGCGCCTCCACCGGCATCACTTCAACCAGGCTGGCCTCTTTCTGCGGCGGGCGCCGTTGCGCCACGGGCGGATTGATCAGCCAGCGGTACGAGATGTACCCGCTGACCCCGAGAATGACGAGCACAAGCAGCGTGCGCACAAGCATGCTCAGCCCGCGCCACACAAGCGATACCGCCGGCGCCGGCGCCTCGGCCGCGTCTTCTTCGGCATGTGTCTTCGGAAGTGTTGCCATCTATCGGCCTGCTCCAATCCCTCGCCGCGCATCACACCCGGCGACGGTCAGTTAACCCGTTGGGGACTGCACGGCAGCGTCCGGAGCCGCCGCCTGCTCCGTTGCCCGAATCGCGTCATACTCGGGCGCCATCCACGAACCGCCCAGGGCCGCGCACAACCGCACCCGCAGGTCGAGCCGCGCGAGCTCCGCCTGCACCAGCCGCCGCTCGACTACCTGAAGCTGCGACAAGGCCGACACCACGGGCAAGTAGTCGTTCGAACCTTTCCGATAGCGCAGGAGCGCCTGTTCGTGCGCATTGCGAACCGCATCCAGCTCCCGGTTGAGCGCTTCGATGTACTCGACCTGTTTCACCTCTTCAAACAGCGCGGTTTCGACTTCTTTCGCCGCGATCAGCACGCTTTCCCGGTACGCGGCCAGGCGCTCGTCCACCACGGCCCGCGCGCGCTCCACCTCGGCTTTCCGCTGGCCCGCGTCGAAGATCGGTCCGGTGACGCCCGCCGCAAGCGTCGCGGCCCAGTTGTCAAAGACCAGATCCCAGTCGTCCGCTCCGTAGCTGGCGGAACCCGTCAGGCGCAGGGCGGGCAAGCGGTCTGCCCGCGCCACGCTCACACGCCAGTCCGCCGAGCGAAGGCGCAGCCCCGCGGCACGGATGTCGGGCCGGCGCGCCAGCAGCTCGGCCGGCAGCCCCGGTTCGGGCAGGGGCCCCACCTCGGGAAGCGCGGCCAGGACCATGCCCAGCTCCGTGCGCGGCTCCTGCCCCAGAAGCACCGCCAGCTCATGCAGGGTGGTCTGCAGGGCCGCTTCCAGCGGCGGCAGCAGCGATTCCGTCCCCGCAACGATCTGCCGCTGCTGATACACGTCGAGCGCCGTCGCCATGCCTTTGCGATACCGCAGCTCGATCAGGTCCAGGGTGGTTCTGTTGAGTTCCAGCTGCTTCTCGACCAGCGCCATCGTCTGGTGCTGGGCAACCGCGAACAGCCATTCCCGCGCGACGATGGCCGACAGGCTGAGCATCGCGCCGTACACGTCCTCGCGCGTCGCTTCGACGTCGCTCAGGGCCGCTTCGTGCTGCGCCCGCACCCGTCCCCACAAATCCACTTCAAAACTGCTGCCCAGGCCAAACCGGTACGACCGCGAGGTGAACGTGCTGTGCGACGAAGGCGGCCCGGCCGCCAGCGTGTCTACCGCTTCCAGCGTGGTCGCGGCCTGGTCCAGCGCGTCCAGAAGATCCGCCGGAGGAAGGGTCCCCGCACCCGAGAGTTGGTTCCACGCCGCGATCTTCTGGTTCAGATAGGCCAGGTGATCCACCGGCGCGCCCGTGTCCACCCGGCGGCGGCCCACCGAGGCGTCGCCCGAGTAGTCCAGCGACGGCACCCGCGCCGCGCCCGCCTGGATCGCCACCATCTCGGCCTGGATCAGCCGCGCATACACTTGCTGCAACGACAGGTTGCCGGTCAATGCCCGCTCGATCAGGCGGTTGAGCTCGTCCGACTGAAACACCTCCCACCAGCGTTCCGGAACCGCGCCGGACGCATCGTACAGGGTGAATTCCGCAGGAACGGGCAGCTCCTCCGGACCCCGTTCGGGCGGGGTAAACCGGGCGCAGGATACGCCACAGAGACAGAGCGCAAACCAGAGCATTCCGGCACGCACCAGACCGCGTCTTTCGGGGCGGGCCGTAACTGGGCCTTGTTCGTTGATGAAGGTCATGGATTATGCACCGGCTATCTTTCGGACAACCCCATCGCCGCGTTGCCGGATTTCCGCACGCACCGAGGCAATGCCCGCCAGGCAAAACCCCATGATGTGCGACGCCAGCACGTCGACAGCGTCAGCCTTCAACGCCCACGCCCGCTTTCTCTTAAACGCCATGATGCATTGGCTCACTACGCTCATTTCACATAGATCCAGGTCGGTTTCGGTCGCGTGCGGCCCCAGCAGGTCGCGTATCGCCGCCAGAAAATGCCGCCGCGAAGTTTCGTGCCACGCCGCGATCGCGTCATCCAGCAGCCCCGTCGGGTTCACCAGCTCCATCATCCGAATGCTGTGCAGGTGGCCCAGCTGCTCCTCGTCGGCCCGGCGCTGCAACATCGCACGCACCAGCCCCGCCAGACGCTCCTCCCCCGAAGCGTCCGCGCACACGCCCCCGTCAAGCGGATACAGCGCATCCGCGCGCGAGGTCGCATACTCCCAAGTCGCCTGGTACAGGCCGTTCTTGGAACCGAAATGATAGTTGATCGCCGCCGTGTTCACGCCCGCCCGACGGCAGATCTCCGCGTGCGTCGCGTCCCGGTACCCCCGCTCCCCAAATACCTGAAACGCCGCACATAAAATGCGCTTGCGGGTCTCTTCGCCGTCTTTACGGATACGCACCGGGCCTGCCTGTGTTCGATCAACCAACTAGTTCAAGTAGGAAGTTGAACTTGTACCACGATCCTGCCCCCATGTCAAGAAATGTACCACCCCCCTGGGGCCCGAGTTCTCGCAACCCGGGGGGCCTTATCGCTGCGCATCTCGCGCTGGATTCCTCTCGCCGGTGAACCGCCACTGCACGCATGGGTCGCCTTGCGACCCGCGCAGCTTGTGAAACGGGCTCCTTCGGAGTCGTTCCGGCCGCCGCGTCCACCCGGTCCACCCGGTCCACCAGGCGCCCCCGGTTTGTGGTCATCCGCGCGGTCACCGCCCCCTCCGGCAAGAGTCGTGCTCACCCGGCTTCCGGCCGGTTAGCGGCTTGCATTTCCGGGGAGCGTCTGCTAGAGTATTACGTAAATTCAAATCGTAATACTCCGCGACCTGAAGAAGGAGGATCGGCTCATGCGCAGGAACGGGTTCACACTCATCGAACTCCTGGTAGTCATTGCCATCATCGGGATCCTGGCCGCCATCCTGTTGCCCGCCCTCGCACGCGCCCGGGAAGCCGCCCGCCGTGCGAGTTGCGTCAACAACCTGAAACAGTGGGGGCTGATCTACAAGATGTATGCCAACGAAAGCCGCGGAGAGGTCTTCCCGCCCGTGGCGCCGTTTGCCAATCCCGGCGGCGTGCCCATCTTCGCATCGCCCGATCCGGACGCGGTCTACCCGGAATATGTCACCGATCTGAATGTGGCCCACTGCCCGTCGGATACCGATGCGGATGCTCCGGGCGAGTTTGTGGCGGGGCGCTTGCCCAATGGGACCATTGAACAGCATCTCGAAGCCGTGGCGGTTTCGGGCGACCCGGTGAGCCGGCGCTATTTCTACGCGGCGGCCCTGGGCCGGTCCTATTGGTACCACGGCTATGCGATGAGCACGGTGGAGGAGTTCTACGGGGTCTGGAACGGCACGGGCATCCAACCGGTGCTGGCGTCCGTCTCTCCCGTCGGCGCCGCGCCGGTATTCATGCCGGTTGCTGTCAAGGACTGGACCGAAGACCTCGACTTGTCCGCGAAACTCGCATGGACCGCGATCACAGGCTCGGGATATGGCGGGGGCGCCAGGATCACTCGCCTGCGTGAAGGCATCGAGCGCTTCGCGATCACCGACATCAACAACCCCGGCGCCTCGGCCCTCGCCCAGAGCGAGCTGGTCGTGATGTTTGATACGTTCGGCAGTTTCGCCGACGCCGCCGACGCCGCGGGTGGGGTCGTTTTCAACCACATCCCCGGCGGATGCAATATCCTGTACATGGACGGCCACGTCGCCTTCGTGCCCTACCCCCGCCAGTTCCCGGTCGTCGACGACGCGGTGAACGGCTATGGCATCCCCCGCCAGGTGGGTCACTATGGTCTCGGATAAGCGCCAGCGAAAACCTCGTGGACGCGCGTGGCCGGGCGCCCTTGCAGGCTGCCTGGCGGCGCTCTGCGTGTTCTCTTCCGGCTGCGTCAAACACGGCGCTCCGGTGGTGGCCGGCACGGCGCTCATGCAATGCGCGCTCCAGGACGCCGCAGCCTCCGCCGCACCGCCCGTGCTGATCCCTCCCGGGAGTTGTCCCAGCCACTACGACGTGCGCCCGGGCGACGTCGCCCGGGTTGCGGACTGCGATGTCCTCCTTCTCCATCCCTGGCAGGAGGCCCTGCCAAACGTCACCCGCGTCATCGAGGCGTCCGGCATTCCTGCCGAAAAGGTCGTTGTGATTCCCGTGCCCGGCAACTGGATGCTTCCCGACGCGTATGCGCAGGCCCTGGAGGCCGTCGCGGCCGCCCTCGAAACCCGCGGGCTCGCCCCGGGCGAAGCGCGAAACCGCGCGGTGCAACGCGGCGTTGAGGTACGCGCCCTGGGTGATGCCCTCCGGAGCCGGTTAACGGCCGCGGGCGCGCCCGATACCCCCGTGATGTGCCAGGAGATGATTGCCCCGGTCGTCGAATGGGCCGGGTTTCCGGTTGCCGGAACCTTCGGCCGTTCGGAAGACCTCAGTGCGCGCGACGTCGAGGCCCTGGTGCGGCGAGGCAAAGACCAGGAGGTCAGTCTAATCATTGACAACCTGCAGGGCGGCGACGAGAAGATGGGCGCGGCGCTGGCCGCCGAACTGGGCACACAGCGCGTGATCATCTCGAATTTTCCCGGCGGATTGCCGGAAACCGCCAGCTGGGACCGGGCCGTTGCGCAGAATGTCGAGCGCCTGCTTGACGCCCTGCGGCACGTCCGTGAACCCGCGGCGTGACCCGGGCGGTTCCCATGAGTGATACTGCAGTAACCCTCGAAAACGTCGCGGTTGCGGTACACCATACGCCCATTCTGCGCGATATTTCGCTCGCTGTCGCGCACGGCGCGTTTGTGGGCATCCTTGGTCCCAACGGCGCGGGAAAGACCACCCTGTTGAACGTGATCAACGGCCTGACCCGCCCGTCGGCGGGCCGGGTGGAGGTGCTCGGCAGACGGCCGTTCGCGTGGGCAGGGCATCGTCTCCGTACCGAGATCGGCTGCGTCGCCCAGGCCGAACCCGTAGATCGGCGGCTGCCCATCACCGTGCGGGAGACCGTCCTGGTGGCCCGGTATGGGCGGCTCGGATGGCTGCGCCGGCCGGGTCCCGACGACCACGCCCGCGTAAACGACGCGCTGGCCGCTGTGGGCATGGACCACCTCGCGGATCGGCCGCTGGGCCAGTTGTCGGGCGGGGAGTACCAGCGCGTGGCGATCGCACGCGCCCTCGCCCAGGAGCCGCGCATCTTCCTTTTCGACGAACCGACGGCCTCCATCGATCCGCGGGTGCAATCCGAAATCGTGGCGCTGGTCGAGCAGATCCACGCCGCCCGCGGGGTGACGTCGCTCTACGTGACGCACGACCTCGCCACCCTGCCCCAAACCTGCGAAACGGTGGTCCTGCTGCGCGAAGGAAGGGTCTGGGCCTCTGGACCGCGCGCAGCCATGCTCGAAGAGGCGCGGCTGGCCGCGCTGTACGCCAGAACGCCCGCTGCGGAGGCGCCCGGGTGATGGGCGCCATGCTTGAACACGCGTTCATGCAACATGCCGTGCTGGCGGGGCTGTGCGCGGGCGTGAGTTGCGGGCTGATGGGCGTCTTCGTCGTAACCATGCACCTTTCGATGCTCGGGATCTGCATTGCCCACGCGGCGTTTGCCGGCGCCATGCTGGGCATCTGGATGGGATTCGAGCCCATCTGGGGGGCCCTGGCGTTCAGTCTCGCGGCCGCGGCGTTCGTGGGCCCGCTGGCCGACCGCGGCCAGCTCAATCCCGACAGCGCCGTGGGGATTGTCTTCTCGTTCATGCTCGGCCTGGCCTTTCTGTTCGTCGGCCTGACTCCCGGCGCGAAGACCCACGCCCTCAGCCTGTTCTGGGGCAGCATCCTGACCGTGTCGACGGCCGACCTCGCGTATCTCGCGGCCGTGACGGTCCTGCTCGTGATGCTGCTGACGCTATTCTTCAAAGAGATCCAGGCCGTGGTCTGCCACCGCCGCGTAGCCTTCGCCGTCGGGATCCCCGCCACCGTGGTATTCTACGGTCTGCTGTTTGCGACCGGCGCGACCGTGGCCGTCTCCCTGCGCACGGTCGGCGGACTGCTCATCTACAGCCTTCTGCTCAACCCCGCCGCGGCCGCGTTTCAACTCACGTTCAGCCTCAAACGCATGTTTGTGCTGGCGGCGGCGTTCGGGGTGGTTTCGTGCTGGCTCGGGCTGGCCGGCTCCTGCTTCTGGGACCTGCCCACCGG
>JAAYAQ010000463.1 GCA_012719295.1 Candidatus Hydrogenedentota bacterium
GCGCGGTAGGGGCGGTCTTCGGTAATGCCGACAAACACGTCCGCGACGGCCAGTACCCGCGCGCCGAGGGGGAGCCGGTCGGCGGTATAACCGAAGGGATACCCGCTTCCGTCGAGGCGTTCCTGGTGCAGAGCGCTCCAGGAGGTGAGCTGATCCAGGGCGGGGAGGGGGGACAGCGCGTGGAACGTGTAATAGACGTGCGCCCGCATCGTATGCCACTCGTCGTCGGTGAAGCGGCCGGGCTTTTCGAGCACCTCAATGGGGATGGCCAGTTTGCCGAGATCGTGGAGGTAGGCGGCGAGTTTCAGGAGCTTCTGTTGCGGCTCATCGAATTCCAGGCGCTCGGAGAGCGCCACCGCGGCGGCCGCCAGCCCGCTGGTATGGGTCGCTGTGAAGGGACTGCGGAAATCGATGAGCTGGCACACCAGTTCGCCGAACGCGAGGAGTTCATCCAGCGTGGCCAGGCGCTGCGGCTCGCTCAGGCAGTCCGCCAGCGGCCGTTCGACGGCGTGGGAAACAACATCGAGCCAGATGTTGTCGTGTTTGGCGAGCGCGAGCGCCGCGTCGACCGCGTCGGGGTGGAACCACGTGCCGCGAAGGTCCTGGATCCTCGTGCAGATCTCGGGAACCCTGCTCAAGGCCTGGATGTTCTTCGGGACCAGCACCGCGATGCGGTCCGCCAGGTGAAGGATATGGCTGCCCAGGGGCACGCTCACGCCGTGGCGCTCGCGGCCGTCCCCGTTGTTCCAGTGAACGTGGTGAAACCGGACGATGCCGGCGGCTTCGGCAAAGGGTTCGAAGTGCCGGAGCAGCTCGTAGCCCGCGCGGCAATGGCGGTCCGGGCTGTGGTACTCGAAGTCAAGGATGTCGAGCCGTTCGTCCAGCGAAAAGGCCCCGATATCGTGCAACATGCCGGCCAGGACGGTGTTCCGGACGTCGTCCGCGGGCAGGCCCGCCTGTTCGCTGATGCGCAGGGCGAGGTACGCGACATCGAGATGGTGGCTTGCCAGAGCGGGACTCATCATGTCGACCGTCTTGACCATCGGGAAGACCAGCTGCATCAAGCCGACGTTGATCTCTGATCCGTTCATGCGATGCCCCCTGTGTTGCCGCAGTCTTCCGGACTGCTAACGGTTACATTACTACAGGCCCTCCCTGTGATGCACCTTCCTGGAAGCGCTTTGAGTGCGGGTTCGCGGGGCGGCCGCGCCCGGCGGCCGGCGTCCGCTGCGGCGGTCTGGCCGGGCGGGCGGGGCAGGGGGGCGCTGGCGCGACACCGTGCGCGACAACGTGTTGAAATTCTTGGTTTTATTGTGGTAACATGCATTTTTGGTTTTGGTGCGTGGGCACGGACGCCGTTTCGGAGAATCGCCGAAGCCTGGGCCGCATAGCCCACCTTTTCTGTGCCGGATCGAGCGCCATACCCCAGGCAGAATGCCGTGTTAGAATGTCTTCCGGGCACGGAATGGCATTTCCGGAGAGGGTGTTCTCCGGGGCGAGTGGCGGAATTGGCAGACGCGCTGGACTTAGGATCCAGTGCCGCAAGGTGTGCGGGTTCGAGTCCCGCCTCGCCCACCAATCGCCGTAAGTAAACGCCGTGTAGGCTCAATGGTAACGTCGACAGAGGTAGATAAGACCCCATGGCAGAAGAAACAAAAAAGCGCAAAGACGAAACGCAGCCCGAACAGGACGAGACCGCAGCCGCCGCGGCCGAAGAGGCCGCCGCCACTGCCGCTGCTGATGATGCCGCGGAGGAAGAGGAAGACTTCGTAGAAGATCCGAAATTCGAGGTCGACTACAAGGGCGATTGCGCCTATGAAGTCAAGGTGTCCATTCCGCCCGCGAACCGGAGCCACAAATCGGCCGAGATGATCGACGAGCTGAAGAAGGAAGCCGAGGTCCCGGGGTTCCGTCCCGGCCGGGCGCCCCGCAAGCTCATCGAGAAAAAATTCGGCAAGATTGTGAAGGGCGAGGTCGACGCGAAACTCGTGAGCGCCGCGTTTCAGCGGTTGATCAAAGTCGAAGACCTGCGCCCCCTGGGCATGCCGGAGATCGACGGCCTGGAGGACAAGAAAGAGCGCGCGGACGACGAACCCCTGGACTTCACGTTCAAGTTCGAGGTGGCGCCGCGTGTGGAACTGGGCGCTTACAAGGGCGTCAGCGTCGAACGGCCCGTGATCAAGGTCGCGGACAAGGACGTCAAGGAGGCCGTGGACGGGCTCCGTTCGCGCTATTCGGTTTTCGAGACCCTCAAGCGCGGCAAGGCGGCCGAGGGCGACCAGGTCATCATCGATTTCAAGGGTACCGTGGACGGCGTGGAGTTCGCGGGCGGGTCGGCCAACGACTATCCGTACATTCTGGGCACGAAACGCTTCTTCCCGGAATTTGAGGCGGCCTTGCTTGGCAGTTCCACGGGCGCGGACCTCACGTGCACGGTAACCCTGCCGGAAAACACGCCCAACGAGGAACTTCGCGGCAAGAAAGCGGATTTTAGTATCCAGGTAAAGGAAATCAAGCGTCGCAAGCTGCCCGAACTGAACGACGAATTCGCCAAACAGGCGGGCTTCGAAAGCGTCGACGACATGAAGACGAAGATCGCGGACCAGATGCGCGAGGGCGCGTCTGAACAGAGCAACCGGATTGCCGAGAGCCGCGCGCTCGAAGCCGTGATCAAGGCCTGCACATTTGAACTGCCCAAGAGCCTGCTCGAGGAGATGGCCGAAGAGCTTTACCGCGAACAGGTATCGCGGCTCCGCCAGATGGGCAGCTCGATGGCGGACATCGAGGCCCGCGAGGA
>JAAYAQ010000464.1 GCA_012719295.1 Candidatus Hydrogenedentota bacterium
GGGCATTTCGCGTTCTGGGACGCGCTCCGTGAAGCGTTCCCGCACCTCGCCATCCTGAATTGCGCCAGCGGCGGACGGCGCATTGACCTGGAATCGATCCGGCGCGGCCAGCCGCTCTGGCGAAGCGACTACAACTGTTTTCCCGAAGCCACCGCCGAGTCGACGCAGGACCAGAGCTACGGCATTCAGTATTGGCTGCCGATCCAGGGAAGCGCGACGCGGGGCTGGACGATCCTGGATACCTATGACGCCCGGTCCGCCCTGAACCCCGGGATGGAAAGCTGGCTTGTTGCGAAAACCGAACCGGAATGGCGCCAGATCAAGGCCAGTGTCGTTCAGGCGCAACGCTGCAAAAAGTACTTCTCCGGCGACTACTATCCGTTGGTGCACGAACAGCGCAGTCCCGCCGCGTGGATGGCGTATCACCTGTATCTTCCCGCGGAACGGGAGGGGATGATTGTTGCATTGCGTCGCGAGAAGAGCGACGTTCGCGAGATGACGTTCGACCTGCTGACGATTGACCCCGCGGTTCAGTGGACGTTTGAAGACTATGATTCAGGAGAGACCTGGACCGTGCCGGGCAAACAGATCCGCGAACAGGGGTTCGATGTCGTCATCCCGAACCGCCGCGATTCGCGGCTGATCTTCTATTCGGCCGGGGATACGGTTCCGGCGCCGGAAACCAAGACGGTGAAGACGGACAAGATTGTCTTTCTGGGCAACAGCATTACGCGGCATGCACCGTCGGAGGAAATTGGATGGACGGGGAACTGGGGCATGGCGGCCAGCGCCGAGGAGAAGGACTATGTGCATCTCGTGGTCCAGGCGGTGACGGAATCCGCCGGAAACGGCATCCCCGCGCCCGCGTTCAAGGTGCTGAACATTGCCGATTTTGAGCGGCAATACGCCACATATGCCGTCGAAGAGCATCTGCGCGACTTCATCGATTTCAAGCCGGACCTGCTCATTCTGGCCATCGGTGAGAATGTACCCGGCTTGACGACGCCAGAAGCCGAAACGCAATTCTACGAGAGTGTAGACAGACTGCTGAAGGCGTTCCAGAGGGATGGGAATCCGGCGATTATCGTGCGGAGCGGCTTCTGGCCGTCCTCGAACAAAGACGCATGCCTCAAGCGCGCGGCCGCCGGCGTAGGCGCAACGTTTGTCGATATCAGTGCACTCGCCAAAGACGAGGCCAACTACGCCCGGTCGGAACGCCAGATCGCGCACGCGGGGGTCGGGGGACATCCCGGCGACCGGGGTATGAAGGCGATTGCCGATGCGATTGTCGGCGCGATCAGGGAGCTTCAGACCCGGTAGGCCTGGCGCTGAGCGACAACAGTTGAACGCTGGCCGGGGGTCGAGTCCCGGCTGTCGGGACAAGACTCGCCGCTGTTTCTGAACGTACGTCTTGTTCAGGGCGGGGCTGTTTGCCTTTCTCGCGGAAGGTTCGATATTTTAGACGTTCATTGGGGAATCCACTTTCAGGAGTCTGCTTATGTTACGCGTAATTACGATGTTTGTTGTCATGTCGGCGTCCGTTCTGGGAACAACCTCGACTGCGTTCGCGCAGGCGCCGGGCGCGGTGGTGTATCCCGCGCCGGAGGGCGAGACGCTCTCGGGAGATTTCACGGTGACGGTTGCGGGCCAGGCGGCGCCGGTCTATGTATGCCGCGTGTCGGCGATGCCGTTCAATCAGGTCTGGCCGGGGTATCAGCGGCCCATCGATCAGACAGAACTCGCCTCGTTTGTCTATTGGGACATGTCCGCGCCAGTGGATGTCGAGGTGGTCAGCCAGCGTCCTGTCGAGTCGGTGGCGATCCGGCCGACGGCCCGGGGCATTCAGCCGCAGGTCGAGGGCAACCGCATCCGTTTCCACCTGGACACGCCGCAACAACTCACCGTGGAAGTGAACGGGTGGCACAAGGCCTTGCACGTGTTCGCGAACCCACCGGCGGTGACGATGCCCGATCCAAACGCTCCCGGCGTGCGGTATTTTGGCCCCGGCATCCATCGCCCGGGCAGGATGGCGTTGCAGAGCAATGAGACCGTCTATTTGGCGGGCGGGGCCGTGGTGTATGGCTGCTTCGAAGCCACCGGCGCGACGAATATCAAGATCCTGGGACCGGGCATCCTCGATTCCAGCGAACTGGAGCGGTACTTCGGGCTCACGGACGAGAGCAAGTACCTCGATAACTTCGGTGGTTGCATTCATCTGGTGGGTTGCGCCAACGTCACGATCGATGGCCCGATTCTGCGCGATCCGCCTCTGTGGTGCCTGTCCACGTTCAACTGTTCAGAGATACAGATTGACCATATCAAGCTGATCGGTCTCTGGCGCTACAACGCCGACGGCATCGACCTCTGCAACAGCCGGAACGCGGTCGTGCGCGACTGTTTTGTGCGCACGTTCGACGACAGCCTTGTGGTCAAGGGGCTGAGTTACTACA
>JAAYAQ010000465.1 GCA_012719295.1 Candidatus Hydrogenedentota bacterium
GTTCGGCCAGGGCATTGGCCGATTCCTCTTCGGCCGATTTCCCGCCGCAACCCGCGAGAAGAGCCAGCGCAAGACATCCAGTGGCAAAGACGGTGAATCTCATACATCTCCCCTTCCATATGGGTTGGTGAAGTCTCAAGTATACATGAATGAGCCACGCGCACCATACCAGATTCCGGAATCGGGCTGTGCTTCCGCGCAGGGGCGCCGGCAGCCCGGCCTTGCACTCCGGCGCGCCTCTCGCCTACCATGGCCAGGGAGGTGCGATTCAGATGAACCCGTCTCAACTG
Organism: Candidatus Hydrogenedentota bacterium; assembly: GCA_012719295.1. Lineage (GTDB taxonomy): Bacteria > Hydrogenedentota > Hydrogenedentia > Hydrogenedentales > SLHB01 > UBA2224. The sequence goes on from JAAYAQ010000465.1 coordinate 291, forward strand.
GACCCGCGCGACGCGGTGAGCCGGCGCCGTTTCCTGGCAAGCACGGCCGCCGGCATTGCGCTGGCGCGCGCCGCACAGCCTGCCGGAGAAACACCCGCCGTGCGACCCAACGTCGTCTTCGTATTTGCCGACCAGTGGCGCGCCCAGGCCACCCCGTTCAAAGATGACCCGAACGTGCAAACCCCGTTTCTTGCCCGGCTGGCCGCCGAGAGCGTGAACTTCACCAACGCCGTCTCGGGCTGCCCCGTGTGCACGCCCTACCGCGCCAGCCTGATGACCGGCCAGTCGCCCCTGACCAACGGCCTGTTCATGAATGACGTGCCCTTGCCCGGCCACGCCGTCACCATCGCGAAGGTGTTCAAGAACGCCGGATACGACACGGCCTATATCGGCAAGTGGCACCTCGACGGACACGGCCGTTCGAGCTACATCCCCCGGGAACGCCGCCAGGGGTGGGACTACTGGAAGGTGCTCGAATGCACCCACGACTACAACAATTCGGCCTACTATGCCGATGCGGACGAGAAACTGCACTGGGACGGGTACGACGCCATCGCCCAGACCCGGGACGCCCAGCAGTACATCAGCGACCACGCGCGCGCGGAGAAACCGTTCGTGCTCTTTCTCTCCTGGGGGCCGCCCCACGAACCCTATCAGACCGCCCCGGAGCCCTACCGCCAGCGGTTCCACCCCGAGAACCTCGTGCTGCGGCCAAACGTCCCGCCTGAAGCGCAGGAAAAAGCCCGCACCGAACTCGCCGGATATTACGCGCACATGGCCGCGCTTGACGATTGCCTCGCCGCGCTCGAAGAGACCCTTACCAGCGCCGGCATCGCAGAGGACACCATCTTCGTGTTCACCTCCGACCACGGCGATATGCTGGGCTGTCAGGGCCGCTGGAAAAAGCAATGGCCCTTTGAGGAGTCCATCCGCGTGCCGTTCCTGTTGCGGTATCCCGCCGCGCTCGGAAGACAGGGCCGCACACTCGACGCCCCCATCGACGCCCCCGATATCATGCCCACCCTGCTCGGCCTCTGCGGCGTGCCGGCGCCCGATAGCGTCGAAGGTCTCGACTTCTCCGGATACATCAACGGCGGCCCCAGGCCCGGCGACGGAACCGCCGTGATCATGTGTCCGCAACCCTTCGGGCAGGTCGCGCGCAAACACGGCGGCCGCGAATACCGCGGCATCGTCGACGGCCAGTACACCTACGTCCGCGATCTCGGCGGTCCCTGGCTGCTCTACGACAACGCGAACGACCCCTGTCAGCTCCAGAACCGGTGCAACGACCCCGCGATGGCGGACGTCCAGGCGAGACTGGATGCGCAGTTGATCGCCCGGCTCGCACAACGCAACGACGAGTTCCTCCCCGGTCGCGTCTACATCGAACGGTTCGGCTACACCGTGGACGACACGGAGACGGTGCCCTACCAGCCCTGAGACCCTGGATCAA
>JAAYAQ010000080.1 GCA_012719295.1 Candidatus Hydrogenedentota bacterium
ACCCGGACTCCCTGTCCGGCCTGCCGAAACCAGATCCCGTGATCCAGGACGCCGTTCTGGTTGGTGTCTTCTCCGGCGTCGAGCACGTCATTCTGGTTCAGGTCTTCATCGAGCAGAAGACCGTTCGCGATGACCCGCACCTGTCCGTCCTCGACCAGAATAAGCTGGGTGTCGGTGACTCCGTCGCCGTTCAGGTCGCTCACGTCGCGGGTGAGGGTGCGAACCGGGCCCAATTCGAGTTCGACGCCGATGTCTACCGCTGTGCCGTTGCCGTCGATGTCGGCTGCGGCGCGGTAGCTCAGGACCGGCCCGGGAAGGGCGCCCCAATTGACGGATGCGGAACTCGCCTGGCGGATGTTTCGCGCGATGAGCAACATGCCGCCCTGCACGTGGTCGATGGTGGCCGTCTTGGCCTCCTGGGAGCGTGCAGCCTGGGTGAGGGTCATCGATGCGGTATAGAGGGCGCCTGAGACGATTGTCAGGACCGCGATGGAGACCATCAGTTCGAGCAGGGTAAAGCCTCGGTTCTTCATCGGTTATCTCCTGATCAGGGTGCTCGTGCTCTTGCTGTAAGCCCGGCCCTGGTCGTCGCGCCACGTTACAGTCACTTCAACGGGCAACGGGTTCGGCAGGGTGATCCCGGTGGGATCGAACGGCGTCTGATACGCGTTGCCGTCGGTGTCATAGCAGGTGATCTGCACCGCGGTGCCGCTGCGCCGCGAGAGATCAGTGGGCGGATTGAGAGCGGTCAGGTCGTCCAGCGGCAGCGCAGGCAGCCTCTCCAGGACGCTTGACAGGATGGTCGCCGCCATCAATTGCGTTTCGGAGACGGTGCTGGTGCTGGCCAGGCTGACGATCGCCCCCATGGCGAGCACGATGGCCACCAGGGTGACGCCCGCCGCGATCATGACCTCGAACAGGGTCATGCCGGCGTCGCTGGGCGGTGTGAACGCTGTAAACGGCGTTGGACGTCTCATGGGGTCTATCCTGTCGTTGTATCGACGTTGCGGTTTCCGACGTGATCTATCACGCAACAAGCGTGCCATACGGGCCACTATACCCTGTGTTTTCCGCAACCCGTTTCTTTTCAGCAGGTTGCCGATTTCTCAGCCCGATGTCTTTCCTCGACGCATTGCGGGGCACAGGGGAAATTCCCCGTCATTATGCGCAATTTTACGCACTTTTGCCAGCGTCGCAAAAGAGTACCTTTCTCAGCGTTTTCCGGCGCCGGGTTTTTTCAGGTGAAATTTCTCCATTTTGTAGCGGACCTGGTCGCGCGTCATGTTCAGCAGTGTGGCCGCGCGGGACTGGTTCCATGAGGTGCGTTCCAGGGCCTGTAGGAGGAGCTGCTGTTCGATTTCCTCCATATCGCACCCCTGTTCGGGCAACACGACCGCATACTTCTTGCGTGCCGGCCGATCGGACCCGGGGTGGGGCCCGAGTTCGAGATCGTCGGGTTCTATCTGCTCTTTGTTGGACAGGAGGGCTGTGCGCTCGATGACGTTGCGCAGTTGCCGGATGTTTCCGGGCCATTCCTGCGCGGTGAGCCGGTCCAGGGTTGCCGGAGTGAGTTCTTTCGGGGGGCGGTGGTGTTCCTGGCAGGCCATGCGGAGGAAGTGGCTGGCGAGCATCGGAATGTCTTCGCGCCGCTGCCGGAGGGGCGGCAGAAGAATGGGGATGATGCTGAGCCGGTAAAAGAGATCTTCGCGAAACATGCCGTTTTCGATGGCCTTTTCGAGGTCGCGGTGGGTGGCCGCGATGATGCGCACGTTGACGCTGATGTCCTCGGAGCCGCCGATGCGTTTAAACGCCTTTTCCTCGATCACCCGGAGCAGTTTGCCCTGAAGTTCGGCCGACATGTCGCCAATCTCGTCGAGGAGCACCGTCCCGCCGTTGGCCAGTTCGAAGAGGCCCTTTTTCTGGCGGCGCGCGTCCGTAAACGCGCCTTCCTCATAGCCGAAGAGTTCGGAGTCGAGGAGGGAGTCGGGGAGGGCGGTGCAGGTGATGTTCATGAACGGCCGGTCGACCCGCGCGGAATCGTAGTGGATGGCGCGGGCCAGCATGTCTTTTCCCGTGCCGGTTTCTCCGAGCAGCATGATGGTTGTGGCATCGGTGTCGGCCAGTTTGCGCGCCATCAGTTTGACTTCGCGCATAACGGGGCTGTTCCCGAGGAGATTCCGCAGACCGAATTTGTGCCCTTCTGCCGGGCTCGGGGCGGTAGTTCTGTGGTGCAGCGCGCTGCGCACCGACCGCAGCAGCCGGTCCGGGTCAAGAGGGACGGTCAGGAAGTCCCGGGCCCCGAGCTTCATCGACTGAACAGCCGAGTCGACCGTGGAGTTTGCCGAAATCACGATGACCGGAAGGTTGGGGAGCGCGGCGCGCATGTTCTGGAGCGCGCCGGTTCCGGGCCCGTCCGCGGGAGACACATTCAGGAGGACGAGGTCAACGGACTGCGTTTTCGCTTCCCGGACGGCCCGGGCGCTGTCCTCCGCATAAACGCACTCACAGTCTTCCTGAGTGAGAAGTGCGCTCAGCGACGAGGAACCGAGACAGTCGCTGTTAACGAGCAGTATGCGCTTCGACATCCGCGTGCTCCGAGGAGCAGGCCTTGACGGCCTCCGTCAGCAGGCTCGAGAACCCCTGGTGACAGCACTCGCTCCCCACCCCTGCGTGAAATTCCCCGTGTATCCCGAAAAGCGCCTCCCCCGCAGGCGATTCCGTCAGACGGCCTTCTCCCAGAACGCTGCTTAACCGTGCCTAACATTACACCATCGGCATGCGGAACGCCAGTGTTTTGACGCGTGGTTTTCTTGCGACTTCGCGCCGGAATGCCGGGGCGGCGCCTCGGGAGAAAACGGGAAACGGCCCGTGCGGGAACAGGGTCGTTCGCCGCCGGGCCGTGTGAGATCTCGGTCGTTGTCGTGCCGTGCTACTCTTCCGGAGTGGGGGCCGGGTCCTCGACTTCCTCGGGGACCACCTCGATGCGCGACGCGGTCATCGTATTGTCGGAGAACAGGTCTCCGAAGCAGATGATCTCCATCTCCGCAAGCAGGTCGGTCTCCAGGCCCGTCGGGGTGACGTCGTCGTCGGAGGCCAGGAAGATCTCCGCGTCGTCGCCGTAGGTGACGGCAATCTGGCCGCCTTCCACCGCGAGGACGATTGAGTTGGTCTCGTAATCGATGGATTCAATCACGCCCTGCACAAACGTGCTCTCGACGGTGAGGATCTCGAGTTCGGCCCGCAGTTGCGGCGTCAGATTGTAATCGCCATTCCCGAGCGCCACCAGGTGAATCCCGCCGAAATCAAGAACGAGCACGCGGTTATCTCCGTCTTCCAGTTCGAAGTCGACAGTGATGAACAAGCGGTCGTTGGCGGTGAGGTGGATGTTCGTGTAGACGGTTTCCGGCTCGGCCTTGAATACCAGTTCGGGATCCTGGATTTCCAGGCGGATCTTGGTGTAGTGGCCGGCCGGCACCTCTTCGAGCGATATCAACTGGGATACGCCGGCCAGATCGAGGATGTTCACGCGCATTTCACCGGAAAAGACTTCGATCTGCTCCGCGTTCTCCAGCTTCTCGATCGTTTCTTCCTCGCCGTCGCCCTCGTCCGC
>JAAYAQ010000466.1 GCA_012719295.1 Candidatus Hydrogenedentota bacterium
GAGTTGTCCCGGGGAACGGGCGAAGCGGCCGGGATGGTGCTTCGTGGCCTCGTGATACGCGATGACGGCGTCGATGGCGTCCATGGTGGGTGTCATTGTTGCGGAGAGGGACGGGGGCGCGCAAGGCGGGGCGGGAAGCGGCGGGCGGGCGCGATGCCCGGGCATCTGCTCAGCGCGGGAGCGGGATGAGCTGCGAAAAGTCGTCGCCTTCGACCACCCGGGCGTCAGGCGGCGCCACAAAACTGAAGCGGGACAGGTTGAGGACGGGATTCAAGACGATGTCGGTCATGTAGCAACTGAAGATCTTGCGGCTGCGGCGGTCGAACGCCTGGACGAACAGGGGCAGCCCGGTGTCTTTGGCGAAACAGAGGTTCCATTTCACGGGTTCGAGGATATCGTCGCCGGGTTCGCGGACCACGGCCTCGAACACGTGGCAGGGGACCTTGTTGAGCGAGCGTTCGGGCAGGAGGCGGAGGTCGCAGTCCTCGTGAAGGGTCTTGAAGAGGGCGTCGCCGCCGATGGCGAGCTCGTTCCGTTCGGGTGTGTAGCGCATGACGGTCTTCTGGAAGAGCATGTTGGTCATGAAATGAGCGATGGCGCCGTCGAAAACGCCGACCCCCTGCACGGGCAGGGCGCCGGTCGGGCTGATGGCGGGGGCGGTGATGTCGCCATCGAGATCTACGCGGAACAGGCGTTTGCCTTCATGGTGTTTGTAGGCGAACGGCCCCGAGGCCTCCACGGGGAGGGCCAGGCCTTCGATGTCGAGCTGCACGGCGACATGGAGCACGCCCCGGGCGGATTGCACGGATTGCCAGGCGGCGATGACCTGAGTTTCGGCGGCTTTCAGCGCGTCCGCGGGCGGTTCCTGGGCAAACGCGGGCGCGGTGAGCGCGATGATGGCTATACCAGCGAGCAGGCGTTTTGGGCGCATGGGCTCTTCCTCGGGGTCTGAGTTGTCTGGAGGGTAGTGTGCCAGATCGACGCGCGGGGTGCCAGCGCGGAGAAAAACCCGAACCGGCGGCCTGTGTGGACGGTGTGGACCCGGGCGCGCGTGTGGCTGTCCCTGCCTGGTGCAACGCGGAACTACTTTGCGATGGCGAGGGCGATGAGTTCGGCCATGTGGAGGGGGTGGGCGTCGGTGAGGTGGGCGATTTGCTGGCGGCAACTGGTGCCGGAGGCCACGACGCAGGCGCCTTCCGGCCGTTCGTTGATCATGCGCACGAGCGGCTCGGCGACCTGGAGGGAAAGTTCGTATTTCTTGCTGAGGGCGCCGAATTGTCCGGCCATGCCGCAGCATCCGGAGTCGAGCAGCGTGACCCGGGCGCCGGGGATCTTCGCGGCGAGTTTCTGTTGCACGGACGGGTCGGTGAGGGCCTTGGCGTGGCAGTGGGCGTGGATGATCACGGGGCCGATGGCGCCGTTCCAGGCGAGGGCGCCGGGCTCGGCTTCGAGCACGTTGAAGAGGAATTGTTCGAACAGGAAGCAGCGCGGCGCCACGTCGGCGGCGTTGGGCACTCCCAGCTCGCGGTAGTCCTGCTTGAACATGGCAAACGAAGAGGGTTCGAGGAAGACGACGGGGTCTTCGGGATAACGTTCGCGAAGGAGCGCCACGTTGTGTGTGCCGAGGCGCTTGGCCATGTCGAGGCGGCCGACGCTGAACGCGGGGCGGCCGCAATCTTTGCGGCCTTGCGGGAGGACAACCTCGAACCCGGCGGCTTCGAGCACGGCGACGGCCGCGATGCCGATATGGGGCTCGTTGTAGCGGACGAAGGTGTCGTCCCAGAGGACGACGCGGCCGCGCGTGGCGGGGCATTTCGCGTCGCGCTGGTGTTTCGCGAACCACGTGTCGAAACGCTCCAGCGCGAATTTCGGCAGAGGCCGCTGCGCGGCGAAGCCGAGGGTGAGGTCCATGAGGTTGCGAAGCCATTTCCATTCCAGCGCGGCATTCGCGATGCGGGGAGCGAGGCAGCCGAGGATGTTCATGGTTTCGACGGAACTCACGATGCGTTCCCGGAGGCCGACGCCGGTCTGCTGCTGCCGCGCATGGAGAAGTTCCGCTTTGAGCAGGGCCATGTCGACGTTGGACGGGCATTCCTTCTTGCAGGCCTTGCAGGAGAGGCAGTTGCCGAGGGCCTCGTCGAGCGCTGCGCACGCGAGGGGATCGACATCGCCGAAACGGTGTTCGAGCACGGCGCGGATGGTGTTGGCGCGGCCGCGGGTGGACATGATCTCCTCGCCGGTGGCGATGTAGGTCGGGCACATGGTCGGGGCGTCTTTGCGGCAGCCGCCGCACCCGTTGCACTGCTCGAGGTTGCC
>JAAYAQ010000467.1 GCA_012719295.1 Candidatus Hydrogenedentota bacterium
CGTTAAAACTGTGTAATGTCGCTGATAGCAATACGTTAGGGCACTCCCGAGGTTCGGAGGACCGGGCAGGAAGGCCCGTCGGCCTCATATTTGGTATTGACAACCGGAATCTACCCCTATATACTGTGGTTTCATAGCGAGTACGCTGTAGCGGCAGCTGCCGCACCGTGCTCGGCCCCCTGCAGTTTTATCAGACATGTAAAGAAACAATTGAGGCTGACTGCCGCTGCGCTTCGTGGTGTGAATTCTGCGAAAAGCCCGAATGGCCCCGCCGCGAAGCCGCCGGGGAAACGCGCCAGTCGGCCCGGTTTTTCTGGGGATATCCCTCTGCAAGGAGGGTGGAGGAGGCCGGTCATCGACGGGGCGTCGCGCCCTTGTGGCCGGAGGAACAGACTGGTCGGGAGGATAGCGCACCGGCTCGACAGGGTTCGGGTCTATTGCCACACAGATTCATCCCGGTGTCCGCCATGGGCAGTCATACCGCATATCGGGGAAAGGGAAGCGCGCATGTTTGACCGGATCCGCAAACGCGACGGCAGGATTGAGAAGTTTCATCCGGAGAAAATCACCTGGGCCATTTTCAAGGCGGCATCGGCGTGCGGCGGCCACGACTTTGGCCGCGCCGAGGCGCTGGCGGCGGAAGTCCTGGAACTGGCGAAGTCGCGGTTCAACGGGGATGTGCCGGACGTCGAGAGCGTTCAGGACCTTGTCGAGAAGGTGCTCATTGAAAACGGCCATGCCCGTACGGCCAAGGCGTACATTCTGTACCGCGAAAAGCGGGCCGGGGCGCGCAATCTGAATGCGCTCATCGGCGCGACCATCGAGATGTTCTCGGATTATCTGGGCGACCGCGATTGGCGCATCAAAGAAAACGCCAATATGCAGAAGAGCATCAACGGCCTCAATAACTACGTTCGCGAGTTTTTCACGAAGAACTACTGGCTGCACGAGGTCTACCCGGCCGAGGTGCGGGAAGTCCACGAGAACGGGGATGCGCACATCCACGACCTGGGCTGGCTGGGCACCTATTGCGCGGGGTGGGACCTGCGGCAGCTCCTCATGATGGGGTTCGGGGGCGTGCCCGGCAAGGTGGAGAGCCGCCCGGCGAAACATCTCCGATCGTTTCTGGGCCAGATCGTCAATTCGACCTTCACCACCCAGGGGGAATCGGCGGGCGCGCAGGCCTGGTCGAGTTTCGACACCTATTGCGCCCCATTCATCCGCTACGACGACATGACCTACGACCAGGTGAAACAGTGCCTGCAGGAGTTCATCTTCAACATCAACGTGCCCACCCGGGTCGGGTTTCAGTGTCCCTTTTCGAACCTGACCTTCGACCTGACGGTGCCCCGGACCCTCAAAGATCAGGCCGTCATCGTCGGCGGGGAAGTGAGAGAGGACACCTACGGCGATTTTCAGGCCGAGATGGACCTCCTCAATCAGGCCTTCTGCGAAGTGATGGAAGAGGGCGATGCCAAGGGGCGCGTGTTCACCTTCCCGATTCCCACGATCAACATCACCCGGGATTTTGACTGGGACTCGCCGTCGGTCGACGCGTTCATGCGCATCACCGCCAAGTACGGCATTCCGTACTTTGCCAACTACATCAATTCCGAACTGTCGCCGGAGGATGCGGTGTCGATGTGCTGCCGGCTGCGCATCGATACGTCGCAACTGCGGCTTCGCGGCGGCGGTCTCTTCGGGAGCAATCCGCTGACGGGTTCGGTGGGTGTGTTCACGATCAACCTGCCGCGGGTGGGGTACCTGTCTTCGACCGTCGAAGAGTTCAAGATGCGGCTCTGGCGTCTGGTGCAGGTCGGGAAGACGTCGCTCGAGATCAAACGAAAGATCGTCGAGCATCAGACCGAACAAGGGCTGTACCCCTATTCCGCGCACTACCTCAAGACCGTGAAGGAGCGCACCGGCGAATACTGGCATAACCATTTCAGCACCATCGGCGTCCTGGGAATGAACGAGGCCCTGCTGAACTTCATGGGCACGGACATCGTGTCGCCGGAAGGCCAGCAGTTCGCCGTCGACATCCTCGATTATCTGCGCGGACTGCTGGTCGAGATTCAGAACGAGACGGGCCACGTCTACAACCTCGAAGCGACGCCGGCCGAGGGCACGGCGTACCGCCTGGCCCGGCTCGACAAAGCCCGCTATCCGGACATCATCACCGCCGGCAACGGCACCCCCTACTACACCAACTCGAGCCAGTTGCCCGTGGAATTCACGGACGACCTCTTCGAGGCCCTGGAACTCCAGGACGAACTGCAGTCGATGTATACCGGCGGCACGGTGCTCCACGCCTATCTCGGCGAAAGCATCGAAGACATCGACGTGTGCAAGCGGCTGGTCCGGCGGGCCTTTGAACGCTTCAAACTGCCCTACCTCTCGCTTACCCCGACCTTCAGCATCTGCCAGGACCACGGGTACATCCGGGGCGAACATTTCCGGTGCCCGGATTGCGGAGCTGAGACCGAGGTCTGGTCGCGCGTCACGGGATACCTGCGCCCCGTCGACAATTTCAACGAAGGCAAGAAGCAGGAGTACTTTGACCGCCGCAAGTTCAAGGTGCCCCGCGAAGCGCTCGAAGAGATGGCGGCGGCGCCCGCCGGAGCCGCGGCAAACGAGGTGGAGAACGTGGCCTGATGGACATCGCCGGGTTCGAGAAGCTCTCCACGGTGGACTGGCCGGGGTGCGTCTCGGCCGTCGTGTTCACACCCGGCTGCTCCATGAACTGCGCCTACTGCCACAACCGGTCCCTGCTCGCCCGCGCGGACGGTCCCCGCATCCCCGTGGACAGCGTGCTGGCCACGCTGCGGGCGCGCCGGGGCTTTCTCGATGGCCTGGTCATCTCGGGCGGCGAACCCACCCTTCAGGAGGGTCTGGAAGGCTTCATCCGTACCGTCCGCCGCATGGGGTTTCCCGTCAAACTCGACACCAACGGCACCCGGCCCGAGGTGCTCAAGCGCCTCCTGGACGAGGGCCTGCTCGATTACGTCGCCATGGACGTCAAAGCGCCCTACGGGTTGTACGAGGACGTCTGCGGCGGGCCCGTCGATCTGGACGCGGTGCACGCGAGCGTCCGCTGTCTGGTCAAGGGGGCGGCGCCCTTCGAGTTCCGCACCACCGTGCTGCCGCATTTCCGGCCGCGGGACATCGCCGACATCGGGGATGCCATCCACGGCGCGGCACGCTACGTGCTCCAGCAGTTCCGTCCCGACAAGGAGATTGCGTTGCGCGATCCCCGGCTTGCGGCGCCCCCCCACACCGCGCAATGGTTTGAAGCGCGCGTTGCGGAACTCAGTGCGCGCTTCCCTGACGTTTCCACCCGCGGAGTCAAGCGTCGCGCCGCAAACACCGGCTGACGCGCTGTCCGGCCGGCCTGTCGCGCGACGAAAGGGTGAACCATGGGATCGACACCGCAACGGGGGACACTGATGTTGGCCGGGCTGTGCGTGCTCGTTTTGACCTGCGGGGCGTCAGCAGCCACGCCCGATGACGGCGCTCGCCCGATTGCCGTGAAGGCCTTCCTGCCGCCAGGGTTCGTGACCGACGGCTCGCAGGGCTACCTGCCCCAGTTGCAGCAGGCCCTCGATGCCGCGGGCGACACAGGCGGCACGGTGGTCTTTCCGGCCATGACCTACCGGCTCGACCGCGCCGAGGGTTTGCGGGTGCGCTCCAACACGACCCTGATCCTGCATGGGGCGCGTTTTGTGTTCACCGACGATCTGGCCGGCGACGGGCAGGCGTTTCGGGGCGACGACGTGCGAAATGTCCGTGTTGAGGGGGGGATGGTCATCGGCCAGCGCGGGAGCTGGGATCCCGGCACAAACATCGCCGGGCTTCGCCTCTACGGCGACTGTGGCAACATCCACATCGCCGGGATGCGCTTCGAGGACCTGTCGAGTAACGGCATCGGTATTCTCGGCGCCGACGCGAAACATCCTGTCGAAGACGTCTGGATTCGCGATGTGGTCACGCGGAATTGCTGCAATTATTACGGTGATTACCTCGCGGACGTCGTGGGGCCCGCGAAAGGCAGCGACCGCACCGACCAGGGCAACATCGCCCTGTATCACGTAGAGAGATGGGTCGTTGAAGGATGCGATTTGGACGGGTCACAGTCGGATGGCACGCATTTCTACCACGCGCACCACGGGCGGTTCGTCCACAACCGGGTCACGCGAAGCCGGATGGGCGGCTACTTCCTCGAAGGCTGCAATTACGTGCTCGCGTCCGACAACCTTATCGCGGAAAACGGGTCGCGGGGCGTCACCATCGAGCGGGACAGCACATTCTGCACCCTCGTCGGCAACGTCGTCGAGCACAGCGGCCGAGAAGGCCTCTGGGCGCCGGATGTAATGGGCATTGTCGTGGCGAACAACATTTTC
>JAAYAQ010000081.1 GCA_012719295.1 Candidatus Hydrogenedentota bacterium
ATCTGCGCGTGGGCGTTTCCACCGGGGGGCGGCGGCCCGAAACGTGTCCCAGTTCGGAGGAAGAGGCCTGCCGCGCAGGCGCTCAGCGATCCCGGGACGCTGATCGTGTTTCGCGGGCCGTTTTCCCGTGGTATGATGCGGGCAGGGTCCTGATGTGCGCGATGGGGGAGAAGCCGATTTCCGAGGAGAACCCGCCATGAACCGTCGAACCGCTACCCGCCGGAGTTTTCTCAAGATGTCCGCCGCGCTGGGCGCCGCGCCCTGGATTGTGCCGTCGAGTGTGTTTGGGGCGAACGCGCCGAGCAACCGGGTGAACGTCGCGCACCTGGGGGTGGGGGGCCGCGCCAGCGCGTTGATCGGGATGTTCGTTCAGCATGACGACGTGCAAATCGTGGCGTTGTGCGACTGTTTCAGGAACCGCCGCGAGGACATGCGCGAGAAGCTCAATGCCAAGTACGGCGGCGATGTGGTGAAAGCCTACGCGGACTTTCGCGAGGTGCTGGCGCGCGACGACATCGACGCGGTGGTGATCGCGACGCCCGACCACTGGCACGTGCCGCTTGCGGTGGCCGCCGCCAGGGCTGGCAAAGACATGTATGTGGAGAAGCCGCTGGGGGTGAGCATGCCATGGGCGGAACGCCTGCGCAGCGAGCTGAAGACTGCCAGGCGCGTGTTTCAGTACGGCACGCAGCAGCGCTCGGCCGCCAGGTTCCGTGTCGCCTGTGAGCTGGTGCGCAATGGATACATCGGCGAGATCCAGCGCGTCGAGGCGTGGTGTCCCGACATGAGCACGCAATTCGACGGGTTCACCGTGAAACCCTACGGGTCAACGGAGCCGTCGGAACCGCCCGAGGGTTTTGACTATGACATGTGGCTCGGACCCGCGCCGGAGAAACCCTACACGGTCGATCGGTGCACGCCGCTTGGCGCGTACCACATTTATGATTACGCGTTGGGGTTCATCGCGGGCTGGGGCGCCCATCCGCTCGACATCGCCCAGTGGGGGCTGGGCCGGGACCACACCAGCCCGGTGTATTACGCCGGCACGGGCGAAATCCCCGCGGGCGGTTTGTGCGACAGCGTCGAGTCGTGGGATGTCCATTGCGAATACGAGGACGGTCTGCCGATGCGGTTCATGGGGAGCCGGGTCGCCGAACCGGTGGTGAGCGCGTACCGCAAATGGGTCGACCACGGGACGACGTTCTTCGGAAGCGACGGCTGGGTGAGCGTCGACCGGTCGGGGATGGTCACCAGCGATCCCAGGCTGGCCGACATCAAACTCACGCCGAACGAGGTGCACCTGAAGGTGTCGGCGGGTCAGGAACGCGACTTCATCGATTGCGTCAAGTCGCGGGAAGAGACGATCAATCCGCTCGAATCGGCCATCCGGTCCGATGCCATCAGCCACCTCAGCGATCTGGCCATCCGGGTCAACCGCCCGATCCGGTGGGATCCCCGGCGCGAGCGCGTCGACGGCGACCGCCGCGCCGCGCGGCGCCTGTGGCGTTCCCTGCGCGCTCCCTGGAACCTCAAGAAACCCATGATCACCGAAGGCTGGGAGGCCTGAGGTTTCGCAGGCGCCCGCCGAGACCTCCGGGCGCGCGGGGGAAGGGGCCTGTCCCGTCCCACGGTGCCTGGGACGGCGCTTTCGAACCGGGTTTCGTTGAACGCTACTGAAACGCCCGGCGGCCAATCTGCGAAACTGACGCAATCAAGCCGTAATCACGGAGAATCTGCCGATGGAATACCGCCCCTTGGGAAACAGCGAATTGACCGTGTCGGTCTATGCCTTTGGCGCGTGGCAACTGGCCGATACGGCATACTGGGGCGAACGCGCCGATGCGGACGCCGAGGCGGCCGTGCAGGCGGCCATCGATGCGGGGGTCACGCTGTTTGATACCGCGGAGAGCTACGCCGGGGGCCGGTCGGAGGAGGCGCTCGGCAAGGCGCTGGGGACCCGCCGCAACGATGTGTTCATCGCCAGCAAGGTTTCGCCGGAGCATTGTCTGCGGCCCGAGATGCTGCGCGCGGCCTGCGAGGCGAGCCTCAAACGGCTGGGGACCGCCGCCATCGATCTGTACCAGGTTCACTGGCCCTGCGATCCCGCACGTTTCGAGAACGCTGCCGCGGAGTTGATGCGTCTGAAGGACGAGGGCAAAATCCGCGCCATCGGGGTGTCCAATTTCGGTGCGCGCCACCTGGACGCGTGGATGCAGGCGGGGACATGCGCTTCGAATCAGCTCGGCTACAACCTGCTGTTCCGCGCCGTTGAGTACGAGGCGGCGCCCGCATGCCGGGATCACGGCGTCGGGATCCTGGCCTATATGCCGTTGATGCAGGGCATCCTGGCGGGCCGCTGGGACCGCGTGGATGAGATTCCGGAAATGCGCCGCCGCACACGCCATTTCTCATCGGAACGTTCCGGTACCCGGCACGGGGAACCCGGATGCGAAGCCCTTCTGATGCAGACGCTGGAGGCGATCGGCGCGCTGTGCCGGGAACTGGGCGAACCCATGGCCCGCGTGGCCATTGCGTGGCTCCTGCGTCAGCCGGGCGTGACTTCGGTGATCGTCGGCGGGCGCACGCCTGCGCAACTCGAACGCAACCTCGCCGCGGCCAGCCTCGTGCTGGATGACGCCATCGTCCTGCGTTTAAACGCGATCACCGGCCCGCTCAAGGAACGTCTGGGCGCCAATCCCGACATGTGGTGCGGCGAAACGGAGCGCCGCATCCACTGAAGCGGTCCGGGAGACCACCCAGCGCCTGCCCGTGGATCAGGCTATCCGCGCAACTCGGGTTTGGGGCCGCGCTGCATGAGCGCCGCGATGGACTGGCGCGGGTCGCCGCCTTCGAACAGCACGCGGTAGACCTGCCCGGTGATGGGCATGTCGACGCCGTATTTCCGGGCAAGGGCGACGGCGGATTTGGTCGTGCGGACGCCTTCGGCGACCATGTGCGAGGTCTTTTCGAAGTTCTCGGGGGCTTCGCCCCGGGCGATGCATTCGCCGAGGCCCCGGTTGCGCGAATGGCGGCTTTCGCAGGTCACGATGAGGTCGCCCATGCCGCTGAGTCCCGCAAAGGTGAGGGGATCGGCGCCCATGGCGACGCCCAGACGGGTGATCTCGGCCAGTCCGCGGGTGATCAGCGCGGCTTTGGCGTTGTCGCCGAGGCGGAACCCGTCGCACACGCCCGCCGCGATGGCGATCACATTCTTGAGCGCCCCGCCCAGTTCCACTCCGGTAATGTCGGTGCTTGTATACACGCGGAACACGTCCGCCATGAAGGCCTGCTGCACCTTCCGGCACACGGTCAGGTCATTGCCGGCAACCACGAGCGAGGCCGGCAGGTCCTGCGCGACCTCCTCGGCGTGGCTGGGACCGGACAGCGTCACCACGGGGCAGGGGCCGCTGACCTCGTGGATGATCTCGTCCATTCGGAGGAGGGTATCGTTTTCGATGCCCTTGGCGACGTTGATGCGGATCGTGGCGGGGGAGAACGGGTGCGCCTGGATTACCGCCCGCATGGCATGAGAGGGCACGGCGAGCACGACGGCCTCGACCGCGGGGTCGGTCTCGCGGGACACCTCAATCTCGCGGGGAAGGAGGATTCCGGGGAGGAAATACGGACTGCGCCGCTCCTCACGGAGCAGGTCCGGTCCGTCCTCCTCACGCGCCCACAGACGCACCCGGTGGCCGTTGTTGGCGAGGAGGCGCGCCAGGGCCAGTCCCCAACTTCCCGAGCCCAATACCTGAAGATACATGGCGGTCATCCTGCCTGTTCGATGCGGCCCATCCGGTAGACCCGCAACATGCCCGGGGCCGGCCAGGGTTCGTCACGCGGCCGGTCGCGATTGGGTCCCAGGGTTTCCCACCGCAGCATAAACCAGTCTTTGGTGCCAGACGGTTCGCCGGAATCGGAACGCCACTGGACGCGCATTCCGGGAAAATCACTCTCGGGCACGCTGGCTTCCGGCGGCGCCACCACCGAGCCCCCGGGATCCCGCTGGGCTTTTCCCGTCGGCTTGAGGGTAGCCGGATCGAGTATCCAGAGACCGCCGCTTTCGGGCGAGCTGAACGATTGTACCAGTGCGCCGTCGACTACCGAGACCCCGCCGACGCGCACGTCGAACTGAATGGTGCCGTTGCCGCTGAACTCCCACCGCTGGGTCCAGTCCGACGCCTGGTAGTGTTTCCAGGCGCCGTCTTCGAGGCG
>JAAYAQ010000468.1 GCA_012719295.1 Candidatus Hydrogenedentota bacterium
AACACCACCGTGACCGTGAGCGATGTCGACGTGCTCGACAACGATTTCGACCTCGTGATCAACAACAGCCGGGAGTATGTGTTTGAAGAGCCGTTTGATCCCGTGTCTGGCACGACTACGTACCAGCCCATGCGCGAATGGAGCGTTGATAAGCGGAAGTTGATTGACCCCATTACAGGGCGGCTGTATGTAACGAACGTATTCAACGACATCAATCCTTCTTACTATGGCGCTATCGCCGGCTACACCATTCCGCACCTCACGTCGACGGGCGAGCCGGTGTGCCGGGTGGTGGGGCGTGTGGCGGTGCTGGTGGAAGACGCCACGGCCAAGGCCAACCTCAACATCGTCAACGGCTATGCGCCGCACTACGGAAGCCCTGCGGGTGATGGGTTCAACCAGGACCGCATGGCGTCGGGCGGCAGCGCGGCGGGCCCGCCCATCACGCGCAACCTGGACCAGGGTCTCGACCCCAGCGAGTGGGACGCCCGTATTCTGCCGCTCAGCGGGTCCGTCAAGGCGGGGAGCCTGGCCCAGATGCGGACGGGCGCGCCCGACGGCGTGGGGCTTTCGGTCGCGGGCGCGTTGCCGGGCGATCCCCTGGCGCTGGACGCGGGGTTCCCGGGCTACGGCCGTGTGGATGACAACGGGAACGCGCTGTGGGCCTCGATCTCGGGCATCGACTGGGACGGCAACGGCTGGCCGTATGACGGCGTCATTCCATTTGACTACAACTTGGACAATGCGTTTGAGTTTCCCAATCTCCAGGGGATCGACGAGCCCCAGGAATTCTCGCCGTACCGGACGCCCCGCAATCTCGTGGCGGAAAACGACGGCCTCAACAATGACCTTGTCCTCAATGCCAGTACGAGCGACGCGCTGACCGACGAATTCGGCGAGCTGGGCGACTGGTACTACCGCACCAAGCGCCAGTTGGATCTGCCGGCCGGCATCGGTGTGGCAACCAGCGTCCTGTGGCGGCCATTGACGATTGCCCACAGTTTCAGCCGGAATGATCGCCACCGGTTTTTTGATGCGGACGGCGAACTGCTCGATACGCCGTATGTGTCCGGTCTTCGCCTTGATTACAACTACGCGCTGGCCGGGCAGATTGAAGAGATGCTGTCCCAGGACTGGGGCTACGAGTTCGGAAATACGCTGCTCCCGCTGGCTCTGCCCGCCGCGGCGGAAGCGTTCAGCCTGGGCCTGCTGCGCGAGAACGTGGCGGTGACGCCGGTAGGGATGGGCGGGAACGCCGAGCCCCTGCCGCAGGGCATTCTCGGCAACCTGATCGGCGACAACGGGCGTTTCCCGGCCGATACCGGCTTGCGGAGCCTTCAACTGGCCGCGGATCTGGTCGACCGGCGCGATGCCGACCATGCGCAGACCGAGCTGAGCGATGGCGTGCCGGACCGGTGGTGGAACGATGTCCTGGGCGCCCTCCCCGGCGATGAGAGGCGTATCGAATACACGGCGGCGGGGCTCGAGAGCATCCGCATCAATGAGATGATGGTGCGGCCGGTGCGCCGTGTCGAAACGGAAATGACGGTGGATCCGGCGAATCCGACCTACCAGGCCCTGTTCAAGTTCGATCCCGCGGACCCGCCCGGGTACACCACGTATCTCGATCCGAACGGGTTCTCCTATCCCGGCGCGCCGGATTTCCTGATGCTTGCGGAGAATTTCCAGACGCATCCCGACTATTTGAACAAGATCGCCGACTATGAGGCGCTCACCGGGGTCACGTTCGCGGCGACCACGTCCGGCTGGACCGCCGGAGGCAACGCCGCGCCGCTCTTCCTGGGCAACCGGGCGTACCTGTATACCGCGTCGCGCTATCTCGGGAATGCCCCCGACACCGCCTACGAACTCGGTCTGACCGAAGACCCGCCGGACGTGGTGCAGTTCCTGTTTGCGCCCAGCGTGCAGTTGCCGCCCGGCCGCTACTACCTGTTGATCAGCACCCTGGACGGCGCGGGGGCGCCCACCGTGCCCGAAGCCTGGAACCTCGAATACGCGGTGAAATACTGCGTGCGCAATCTCACGCCGCCCGCCGCGCCCACCTATCCGACCGATTACCCGGTGTTTGGTTCGGGCAAACGGGCCGACTGGGACGACATCCTCTACGACGT
>JAAYAQ010000469.1 GCA_012719295.1 Candidatus Hydrogenedentota bacterium
CATTGCGGCAGAATGGCGGCGGCATCCTCAGCGCCCTGCGAGAGCGTAAACGGCGTCTCGCACACGCTGCCCCAGGCCATGACGGTAAACTGCCCGTCGTGTTCGCCGTAGAGGTATTCGGCCTGGGCGGTGCTGACGCGGCCTTCGTAACCCGCGGGAATCAGACGGCGCCATTGCCGCTGGTTGCTGTGCGCGGACCAGAGGTCTCCCGCGCCGAAGGCGACCGCCAACGCCAGCGCGGCTACCCCGGCGGCACGCGCCAGGCCGCCGAGGTTTGGCTGAAGCCCCGCGGCAGCCACGACGATGGCCGACAACAGGAACACGGTCTCGACCGGCACGCCGCGCGCAAGCCACAGCGTAGCCCAGACCCCGCCCGCAGCGGCCCCCAGCGCTTCCAGCATGTACACCCGGGCGGGGGTCAGGGCGGCGTCCGGCGAGCCGTCCCCGGCGCCGGCGGCCCAGCGGCAGGCCCAGGTGAACAGCGCGCCGGTAAGCAGGCTGACCGGGCTGTTCGCGGCCACACACACGCCAATCATGGCCAGCAGCGGGAACTGCTCGTAGGGCGCCACCCCGGCGAGTTCCCGCGCCTGGCCGACCAGCATGTATTGAACCACGAACGCGGGGAGATAGAGGAGCGCGATGCCCCGGAACCGGCCGCTCAACGCAGCGGCGAGGGGGTGCACGGCGCGGGCCAGCCACGCGCCCACGGTGACCCAGAGCAGCCACGAACAGAAAAACACCCCGATGGCGAGTTCATTGCCCTCGAATGCGGTCAAAAACTGGCGAAACAGCAGCGATTGCGCCGCGATGGCAAAGAACCCCAGCGAGAATATGACCGCGGCGCGGGCCAATCTCATCCTTGTTCCTCGCCAAACACGACGGCCTCAAACACCGTGAAGGCGGCGCCCTGCCGCCACGCGTCCGGAGGCAACCCCGCCTTCATGCAGAGATGGTTGAGGGTGGTATCGCGGTCCCAGCCCTGTTCGGGGGCGACCTGGGGCAGAAACACGGCGCGGCGGCCGCCTTTCTCGACGGTCATGCCGTGGCGGCCGATAACGATACGTTCGGGACCGTCGACGGGTTGCGGGGGCGTCAGGGCGGAGATCTGGAAGTCCAGCTCGGGAAGTTCATCCGCGGTGACGCTCGGGAAACGGTAGTCCTTGAGTCCGGCATTGATGGCGTTGGCCATGACGGCCTGATACAGGGGCCGGCGGGGCTCGATCTCGCCAATGCATCCGCGGAGCCGGCCGTGGGCGTGCAGGGTGACGAACGCGCCCATGGTCTGCTGCATGGCGGGGGTGATCTCCACGCCCAGCTCTTCGGGGGTGGGCGTTCTTCCCTCGGCGACGCAGGTGCGCAGGGTTTCCCGGGCAAGCCGGAGCAGGCGTTCCTTGTCCTCCTGCGACAGGGGCAGCGCGGCGGCGGTGTCGGACATGAGGCCTCCTTCCCTCCAGGCGCCGGTGAAGGCGATGCAGAGATAACTGACGGAGTTTTCGTAATCGCCTGTAATGGCGCCCGACGTGTCGTACTTGAGCAACTGGGGCCGGGCGTCTTCGGGGAGCATCGAGAGCAGGACGAGGATGGGACAGGTCCCGCAGACGGTGGCGCCGCTGTCCTTGACCCAGGTTTCAAAGACCCCGGGCTCTTTGGCCTCGATGGCGTTCCACGCAGCCATATCGAGGCGTTCGAGGTTCGCGGGCACGTCCTCTTCAAACGGGACATACCCGTAGTTGGGGCCGTAATGGGTGAAGTCGCTGCTCACAATTACTAGGGTGTCGGCATCAAGCAGGCCGCGAAGGACCCGCGCCATCTCGCGGGCTTCATCCAGCGTGAGATGCCCCACCACGACAGGCACGAGAGGCGTTGCGCCCAGCGCATGCTGGATCAGCGGCACCTCGATCTGAACGCTGTGTTCGAGGTCCTCGACCTGCGCGACCCGTCGAAACATGCCGTGTTCGAGCAGCGCCTCGATGAACGTCACATCCAGCGGGATTTCGCCCAGGGGCGTGCGGTAATGCGTGGCTTCGGGTACGCTGGCGCAACCCCGCAGGGGCACGCGGTGCGACGGACCGAGGATCACAATGCGGGCATAGCGCCGGTTCCGCACGGCCTTCAACCCGTACGCCGCCGCCGGACCGCTGTACTGGTAGCCCGCGTGGGGCAGAATGAGCGCGCAGACGCCGTCCACCGGCGTCTGTTCCGCGGCCGCGAGCTGCTGATCCAGCATCTCCGTGAGCACGGGCGGGCTGGCCGGATACCATCTTCCCGCCAGGGGCGAATCAAACACGGACTTCGGACGTGCGGGCTGTTCACGCATCTCGGCCTCCTGTGCCTGCTGCGGGGGTTCGCGCGGCGCGTCCTCGACTCCCGCACGGCGCGTCATCCAGACGGCGATTGCCGCCGCCGCCACGGCCAGGATGAGTCCTGCCCCGGCCAGATACCGACGTTTTGCCATACGTCATCTCCCCAACCGCGGTATTCCGGGCACGGCCTACCCGATCCAGGCGCCGGGGCGCGCGGTTTCCTCCGGCGCCAACGGCGCGGGGACGCCCCGGCATTCGCCGCGATGCGGCCGTTCCGCGTACCGGACGCGACGCACCGCGGGCCGCGCCCGGCGCAACACGGGGCACAGCACGGCGGCCGCGGCCGCCAGGACCATATGCGTGAATGTGCGCCGCGCTATGTCCATATCCCGTGCACTTTCATGCCGCACGAAGGGCACGCCCCGTCGCGCAGCCTGTTTTCCCGGATCGTGTACCGCTGGCGTTCGATTAAGAGGGCGCCGCATCCGGAGCAGTATGTGTTTTCCGCGTCCTCGCGCGTCACGTTTCCAATATACACATAATACAACCCTTCCGCCCGGGCGATCTCCCGCGCGCGGTCCAGGGTATCCGCCGGGGTCGGCGGCAGGTTTTTCATGCGGTACGCGGGATGGAACCGCGAAAAGTGGAGCGGGGTCTCGCGCCCCAGGTTGGCCGCGACCCACTGGCAGAGTTTCCGCAGCTCCGCCTCCGAATCGTTCAGGGTGGGGATGACCAGGTTGGTCACCTCGACCCAGATGCCCGCCGCTTTCGCGGTCTCGAGGGTGCTCAGGACCGGCGCGAGGCTTCCCTCGCAGATGTCGCGGTAGAACGCGCCGGACATGGACTTGAGATCGATGTTGGCCGCATCGACGTACGGCGCCAGGCGTTCGAAGGGCTCACGGTTGATGTAGCCTGCCGTGACCAGCGCGGTTCTGAGCCCCGCGTCATGCGCCTGCCTGCACCCGTCCAGGGTGTATTCATAGAAGACGACGGGCTCGGTGTACGTATACGCGACGGACTGGCACGCGTATTGCCGGGCCAGGCCGGGAATGTCGCCGGGGGGCAGTTCCTTCGCGGGCAGGTTCTCGGGGTCTTCCTGCGAAATCTCCCAGTTCTGGCAGTTCTTGCAGTGGAGATTGCAGCCCACGGTGGCCAGCGAAAGGATGGTGCTTCCCGGCAGCACGTGAAACAGGGGCTTCTTCTCGATGGGGTCCACATGCACCGCGCAGGGCCGCCCGTAGGTGACCGCGACCAGCCGGCCGTCGATGTTCACGCGAATCCGGCATTCGCCGCTTTGCCCCGGCGCAATGAGGCAGTTCTTGGGACACAATTCGCATTGAAGCGTCATGGCATCGCACCCGCACACCGTTCGGCTCTATTGTGCGCCCGCGGGGATGGGGGGTCAAGGCACGCCGGGCATGGGGGGAGTTACGTTACGACGCCCATCTGGTGTTCGCGGGCATGGACCAGGCGGGTCAGGAGCGTGTTGGCCGGACACGGCACGCCCCGGGCCTCGGCGTAGCGGCAGATCGCGCCGTTCAGGGCGTCGATCTCGGTGCGGCGTTTCAACCGGAAATCCTCGCGCATGCTGGCGTAGTGTTTTGCGGTCGGGGGAATGAGTTCCTCGAACAGCAGGGTGACGTAGGCCTCCGGCGAACCGGGTTCCAGGCGCACGCCCATGGCCTGTCCCGCGGCATACAGTTCGTGGACGACGTCGCGCATGATGGCGCGGGTGTGTCCGGTGTCGAGCAATGCCCCGTACGGCACGTCGAGCAGGGCGGACAGCGGGTTGAGGGCGCAGTTGTAGGCCACTTTGCCCCACAGCACGGTCGCGATCGTGTCCGTGTAGACGGTGGGCACGCCGGCGTCATTCATGGCCTGCGCAATGGCGCGGACCCGCCCGGCCGGGGCGTCGGGGGAATACACGCCCAGCGCGGTGGGATTCGCGATGACCGTGACCTCGGCCGTGCCGGGTTCGGGCAGCCACACCCCGTAGATGGCCCGCGCCCCGACCGTCCTGTGCCACCCGACGGTTTCGGCGATGATCTCGGCGTTGCCCAGGCCGTTCTGATACGAGCAGACGAGGGTGTTGGCGTCAACGAGCGGCGCGATGGCCGCCGCCGCCGACCGCGTGTCGTACGATTTGACGGTGATGAGGATCAGATCGAAGTCGCCGGGCTGGAAGGCTTCGACTCCCGTCGCGACGGTCAGGTTGCGGACGCAATGGTCGCCCCAGATGCCGGTGATGCGCAGTCCCTGCCGCGCGATGGCCTCCATGTGCGCCGGGCGTCCGGCGAGCGCGACCGTGTGCCCGGCTTTGGCTAGAAACCCGCCTATGGCGGAACCGAGCGCGCCGGCTCCCATCACCAGTACCCGCATCCTATGCTCCTACGAATGGTCCTTGATGAAATCGCGAATGTATTCGGCCTGTTCGAGATGCCCGTCGATCAGCACGGTCGCGAGAATGTCGTATCCGTCGACCAGCCCGCCGGCCAGGGCCTTGGCCAGAACGCGCCACTGGTGGCGCACCGATTCCATGGGCATCGGCGACACGCTTGGGTAGTCTCGCAGGTAGCAGCCCATGAGGATGGGCCGGCTGCCGAAAAGGTCCCGGCACCGCTTGAGATCGTCCTCGAGGGTCGTGAGCCGTTCGTAACCCCAGACCCAGAACGTCACCACGTCCATGAAAGGCAGGAGTTCCTGCCAGAACCCGGGCGGGTCGAGTTCGTGGCTGTAGACGACCGTGTGCAGGCGGAGCCTGGGATTTCGGCTGCGCAGCGCGTCGTGTATGCGGGCGCATTCCGCGGCGCCGTGGCCGAATTTGGTCATGAGCCCTTTCATGTCGTCGTAGTAGCCGCCGGTCACGTTGGGAAATTCGAGCGAGAACTGGCTGACCTTTTCGGCTTCGGCGCGGACGGTCTCGGGGCGCCCGTCGCAATAGCATTCGGAACCGCCGTTCTCCGAGTCGCGAAACCGCCATTTGGAGATGTCGGGCACGACCTCGTCGAGATGGGCCAGCCGCCGGAGCGCCAGGGGCGTGGTGTCGTGAAAGAGGAAATGCACCCTGCGGACGCCGAAGAACTCCGCGCCGTCTCCGACGCCGAAGATGGAGGGGTGCACGCCCGGGTCGAGCCCCTGACCCTCCCATACCCAGCCGGCATCCGCCATGTTCATTGCGGGGCTCCCGCGGCCGCGGCCGGTTGTGGCGAAAGATGCGCTTCAAAAAACCGGTACATGAACCAGCGGCAGCGTTCGTTGACCGGCTGGGCCAGATCCATGGTGTGAGGCCATCCCTCGAACCGTTCGAACACGCAGGGGATGCCCAGCTCGCCGAGGCGCGCCGCGAGCCGTTCGGACTGTTCGACCGGCACCACCTCGTCGATGGTCCCGTGGAAAATCAGGGTGGGCGGATCGCCCGCGTTCAGGTAGTGCATGGGCGACGCCTTCAGATGCAGATCGGGGTTCTCGTCCCAGGTCGCGCCGAGGAAGCCCTGCACATCGTCCGATTTCTGCGCGATCTCGGCGGTGAGGTCATAGGGCCCGTAGAAATTGACGACGGCCTGGACCGCGCTGCTGACGCCCGGATTGCCGCCCTCGCCCTCGAACTCCGGCACATCGGGGGTGTACCCCACCATCATGGCGAGGTGACCGCCCGCGGAGCCGCCGATCAACGCGATGTTGCCGGGATCAATGTTGTACGTGGCGGCGTTCGCGCGCATCCACCGGACCGCGCATTTCACGTCCTGCACGGCCGCGGGAAACTTGGCCTGGCCGGAAAGCCGGTACGAGATCGTGGCGGCCGCGTAGCCCTGCTGAGCAAAATGGTAGGTGTAGAGATGGTAGATCTCGCGTTCGCCGCTGACCCAGGCGCCTCCGTGAATGAAGATCAGGCCGGGGAACGGTCCTTCGCCCTCGGCCGGCAGCGCCAGGTCGAGTTTGAGGGATGTCCCGTCGATGTTGCAGTACTCGAGCCCGGCGATTTCTTTGACGCCTTCCGGCACCGGCGGGTTTTCGTCGAGCAGCGCGATATCGCCGTTTCCGATGGCCACCATGACCTCAGCGCTCGAACCGTACCCTTTCGGCATGGCCGGGGGCTCGGTCATTGCCGCGACCGGGTCGCCGGCCGCGGCGGGCGCCGGTGCGGCTGCTTCGGGCTGGGGCGCGGATTCGGCCGGAGGCGCGGGGGCTGCCGCACCGGCCGGCTCGGCGGGTGGCGCCTCCCTGGGCGCGCATCCCGGGAACAGCGCGATCGAAACCGCGACGGCAAGCACAAGCAGGAGACGGTGTTTCACGGCAGCCATGGAGAGACCTCCTCCGGTAGATCGACCCTCAGAAACGGTTCATGGAAATTGGCTGCCAGAATACCACGAAACGCGCGCGAATTCCCGAGGGAGTTTGCCCACCGCAGACGCAGGGCAATCGTACTTAATGCGCCCCGCACAAAGGGTCTTCGTGAGACGGGTCGTTTGTGACCCCGGTCCTCGTCTCCCCTGCAAGAGCAGGGGTCCAGAGTCCTACTGGATTCCTGCTTACGCAGGAAAGACGTTAAAAAATGCCGTTGCCTCGTGCGCCGACAGGCCTGCAGGATTCCTGTGTGACCCCTGCCTC
>JAAYAQ010000470.1 GCA_012719295.1 Candidatus Hydrogenedentota bacterium
GCCAATATCCGCATGAACGTGGCAAAGCGGTTCGCGCGGCGCGTGTTGAAGATGGGGTCCGAGTCGGCCATCAAGAAGCTGCTCTACAAGCGTTACAAGAGCCGCCATACGCTCTCGCGGGTGCTTGGCCGCGAAAATGGCCTGGAATAAACGGGCATACGGCGCGACCGCGAGGAACCGGCGCCGTTTCGCAGAACCGGGAATCTGATTGTGCCAATACGTCTATCCATTCTGGGGTCCACGGGGTCCATCGGGCGCAGCGCGCTGGAGGTGGTGCGCCACTACCCCGGCCTGTTTGAAGTGGTGGCGCTCGGCGCCTTCGCCAATACGGACCTGCTCGCGCGCCAGATCGCGGAGTTCCGGCCCGCGCACGTGGCCGTAGTGGATGAAGCCGCGGCGCGGCGTCTGGAGGGCACGGGCGTCGGCGCGCGTCTGTGGCGCGGACCGCGGGGCCTGGAGGACATGGCGGCCGTGGATGTAGACGTCGCCCTCTGTGCGGTGGTCGGCGCGGCCGGCTTGAAACCCGTGCTGCGGGCCATCGAGTCCGGCCACCGGGTGGCGCTGGCCAATAAAGAACCGCTTGTCATCGCAGGCTCGCTCATCATGGACACCGCACGCCGGGCCGGCGTGAAGGTCCTGCCCGTGGACAGCGAACACAGCGCCATTTTCCAGTGCATCGAGGGCCACCCGCGGGATGATGTGCACTGCATTCACCTGACCGCATCCGGGGGACCGTTTTATGGAAAGCCTTCGGCGGCCCGGCGCGACGTCAGCCCGGAAGAAGCCGCCAATCACCCCACATGGGACATGGGGAGAAAAATCAGCGTGGATTCGGCCACGCTGATGAACAAAGGCCTGGAAGTGATCGAGGCCATGTGGCTGTTTGGCATGCCGCTCGACCGGATCCGCGTGGTGATCCATCCCCAGAGCATCATCCACAGCCTGGTCGAGTTCACCGACGGCAGCATCCTCGCCCAAATGGGCCCCACGGACATGAGGTTCCCGATCCTGTTCGCCCTCACGTGGCCCGAACGCGTCCGGGAGCCCATGGGCCGTCTCGACCTGACCCGGATTGAAAAACTCACGTTTGCAGAACCCGATTTCAGCGAATTCCCATGCCTGCGTCTTGCCCTGGAATCGGCGCGGCGCGGCGGCACCGCGCCGGCGGTGCTGAATGCGGCCAACGAGGTTGCGGTGCAGGCGTTCTGCCAGAGACGGATTCCTTTCCTGGAGATCCCGCGCCTGGTGGAATCGGTCCTGGCCGGCGCCGAGCTCGAGACCACGGTCTCGCTCGAATCCGTGCTTGCGTCCGACGCCGCGGCCCGCGCGCGGGCCGAACGTTACATTGCCGATCGTTTCTAAGCAGCGTTCTCCGACTGCCCGGAAGGGCATTCGGGACGTGTACGTTGGGTGCAGCACAGGGAACGGGTGGAGCGTCCGGGGAATCCCGGCGAAGGGAGTGCATCATGCGTGTTTCAGTTCGGATGTCTGGGGTGTGTCAGGTCCTGGTGCTTGCGTTCTTGACCGCCTGTTCCGCTTACGGCGCGGAAACACTCGACCTGAGCCGGGCCGTCGTCGCCGCACCGGATGACCATCCTGTGGTTGCGACCGCGGGCCGCATGTTCCGCGAGGAAATCGCCAAGCGCACCGGCATCACGCTGGAGGCCTTCTCGGGGCAGCCGGGCGACTCCGGCCCTGTCGTCGTGCTGTGCCGTCAAGAGCGCATCCCCGCCGCGCTGCAAGACCTCGCCGCCGGCCTGACGGTCCCTGAAGGCGCCGAAGGATTCGCAATCGCCGTGCACGCCAACGCCACCCCGCCTGCCGTGCTGCTGGTGGGCCGCGACGAACGCGGCGTCCTCTTTGCCGCGGGACGGCTGCTGCTCCAGCTTCGCATGGCGCCGGGCAAAATCGAGGTGGCATCCGATTACCGAGTGGCCACTGCGCCGCGCTACCCCTATCGCGGCCACCAGATCGGCTACCGGGGCCTGTCGCACTGCTACGATGCCTGGACTCCGGAAGTCTACGAACAATACATGCGTGAACTCGCGGTGTTCGGCGCCAACGGTTTTGAGACCACCTCCTTTGGGGACCCCGACGAGAAAGACGGGCCGCACGCCAAAGGCACCAAAGGCGAGATGGCCGCGGCGTGGTCGCGCATCTGCGCGGACTACGGATACGACTTCTGGCTGTTCACGGGCGCATCCGGCGGCACCGGCAGACAGGATGAACACGGCGACGGCGGTTTTGAGCAGCGGTTGCGCACCCTCCGCGCCATCCCCCATCTCGACCACCTGTATCTCACGGGCGGCGACGGCCACAGCGGGCACCGGCGGCCCGATCTCATGCTGGAATGGACCGGCCGGTTCGCCCGGGAAGCCCGCAAGATCCACCCGGACCTCGGCATCTGGGTATCCAATCAGGGCTGTGACCCCGAACAGAACAACTGGTTCTTTGACTACCTTCAACGCGAACAGCCGGACTGGGTCACCGGCGTCGTATACGGGGCCTGGACCCGGATCCTCGCCGGCGAACAACGCGCCCGCACCCCCGAACGCTATCCCATTCGCCGTTACCCCGACATCGGGCATTGCGTCCGCGCCCAGTACCCCGTGCCGGGCTGGGACCGCGCTCTCGCGCGGACGCTCGGCCGCGAACCGTTCGCGCCCCGCCCCAGAGGCCAAGCCCGCATTCACAACCTGTTCGACGAATATTGCGACGGTTTTGTAACCTACTCCGACGGCGTCGGCGACGATGTGAACAAGGTCGTCTGGACCGCACTGGGATGGGACCCCGATCGGAACGTAGACGACATCCTCCTCGATTATGCGCGGTTCTTTTTCGGCTGGGACATTGCCGAACAGGTGCGCGACGGGCTGTATCTGTTCGAAGACAATTTTGAGGGATCCCTGGCGGAGAACAGCCATGTGGAGAAAGCCTTCGCGTTGTGGACGTCGCTCGAACGCGATGCGGACGACGCCCTGCTCGCCAACTGGCGCTTCCAGGAATGCCTGTTGCGCGCCTATTACGATCACTACACGCGTCTGCGCCTGCTCAAGGCAAACGACATCGAGGAACGCGCCTGCGCCGCCCTCCGCACCGCCGAACGCGTAGGCGTGGAAGCCGCGATCGAACAGGCGCGCACGATCCTCGCGGAATCGGATCAGGACGAGCAGACCGCGCCGCTCAAGGCCCGCATTCGGGAACTGGGAGCCCAGCTTTTCGAGAGCATCGGCGCCCAGCTCGACGTGGCCACCTACCAGGCCAGAAATCCCGAACGGGGCGCGGTGCTCGAATTCCTCGATACGCCCTTGAACAACAAGCTCTGGCTGGAAAAGGAACTCGACGCCATCCTGGCCGGGACTTTCACCGCGTCGATGCCCGAACACCCCGCCCCCGGCGACGTCCGCCTGCAGCGTCTGGCGCGCGTGGCCAACTGGGAAGATGCCGGCCCCGGCGGGTATTACGATGACCTCGGATGCGCCTGGAAACAGCCGCACCTCGCAAAACCCAAACCGCTGTGGGACGATCTGGCCGGAGTCACCACGCCCCGCGAGGACCACACGCTTGACAACGGTGAACCGAATCGCCTGTCCTGGCTGGACCTGAGCGAAGCCCTGTACCAGACGCCGCTCGTGCTGCGTTATGACGGCCTGGATCCGGACGCGATCTATCGGGTTCGCGTGACCTATCTCGGCCGCTACAAGGCCACGGTCAGGCTTGTCGCGGACGACGCATACGAAATCCACGGTGCGTACGGCCATACCCTCGACGGGGTGCGGTACACCATCGACCGCGACAGCGCCGCGGTGGTCGAGACCGCGGAAGACGGGCCGGCGCCAGAGGTCACGCCGCTCGAATTCCCCGTTCCGCGCGCCGCCACCCGCGACGGCGTCCTCGAACTCCGGTGGGACCGGGTCACGGGTCGCGGCACGCAGATTGCCGAAGTCTGGCTTCTGAAGGTCAGTGACTGAGCCTCACGCACATCGCGTATGGACGTGCGTGCGGACCTTCCGCCCGGCATGCGGCTTCATGCGAGATTTGGATCGCCCCTGCAGGGCTCTGATGGGGGATGTCGATTTCCCGGGGCTGCAACATCCCCCGTCCGGTGTGGGACCGGCGCCCTCGCCGGTCATCCGAACGGGGACACGTAGTCGCGCCGGGGACGGCGCTTGGAACATGTCCCCGTTCTTGTCCTGCGTTTTCAAACTCTGAGGCTGTTCTCTTATTCAAAAAACCGGGCACCGCCCGGCATGCTTCGTCGCTCAATCGAGCGCGAGGACCGCGTTAATCGTCTGCTGCACGTCGACGGCATTGACCGCGCCATCGCGGTTTACATCGCAATTGAATTCCACGGGAAGACTGAGTGCTCCGTTGATCGCCAACTGCACATCCACCGCGTTGACACTGCCGTCCTGATTGATGTCTTCGGGCCGGCTGCCCTCGATAAAGACGGCGCTCACGGCCTTGGGGGCGTTCATCAGCACATCGGCCGGATTCTGGCTCCCGCTCAGGCTGCCCTCCCAGTGATCGAAATACCATCCCGGATCCGCCGAAGCTGACACGGACACCACTGTGCCCTCGGTGTATTCGTGTATACCCGGAA
Source organism: Candidatus Hydrogenedentota bacterium (assembly GCA_012719295.1). Classification (GTDB taxonomy): domain Bacteria; phylum Hydrogenedentota; class Hydrogenedentia; order Hydrogenedentales; family SLHB01; genus UBA2224. The sequence continues at coordinate 4,604 of JAAYAQ010000470.1, forward strand.
CGGGGACCGTAGACCCGTTGCCCACGACCGCAGTCGTCAGCTCAAACGTCGCGGGCGCTATCTGCGTTCCCAGATAATAACCGGCGATCGGTTCTGCCGTATCCGACGCCCACGCCCCCCCGGCAGCCAGTTCGCCGCTGGCTTCGAGGGACAACGAGACATCGATCGTCTCCCCCAACGCCAGAATGGGAGTCCCATCGGGGTATTTCATGAATCCCCGGAACGGGGCCACCATTTCCGCTTCATGACCGTCGGGCGACAGGGCGATCTCGATGATGCCCTGGTACACCGGCCCTCTGTCCTTGACCCAAATGATGGTGCTGGACCCGTCCGGCAGGACAATCTCGCCGGGGTTGCCTTGCGGCGTGTCCCACCATACCCATTGCGTGTACCAATCATACGTTCCCGGACGAACATCGACGATACCGTTGGCCTGGTCGACCTGGGCCAGCTTATACTCGACCTCGTTGAGGCATCCGTGGTTGAGGTAATGGCCCGTGTTGAACGCGCCGTTATAGAACTCAACCTCCATGTTCATATCGTAGCCAGCCGAGGTAGGGTAATACCCCCCCTCATGCAGCCAGTAGCCCGTCACGTCGTCGTCATCGACGTCGATCGTAACGATGACGTAGTACCGACCGCCGGTTCCTTCACTGACGTACTTCGTGCGCCCGATCACGCCGGTTGCCCGGAAATAGGCATACAGATTCTCCGCGTCGTGGGTGAACTTGTATTCAACGAGGTCTACATCTTCGTGCTGGACGTACAACGGCACGCCGTCCGGTTGATCCGTTTCGGTGTCGTGCGTGTCGTCCACGGGATCCGTGTATGAAGGCACGTCGGCCCAGTCGCCGAATTCGCCGTCGACCGCAATGGGATGCATGTCTTCAGCACTGGCCGGCCGGCCGAGC
>JAAYAQ010000471.1 GCA_012719295.1 Candidatus Hydrogenedentota bacterium
GCGCCTCCGCGAAGGAATATCCGTGCATACGTGCCCGCACACCCCAACCCTGCATTCTCATTGTACCAGACGCGCGCCTGAACCCGGCCGGGATCCCGAGGGAAAAGCCTGGTTTACAGACCCCTTATCCGAGGAAGGAACACAAAAAGAGAGCCGGGATCTTCCGCTGTCGTTGCCGCCGTGGAAACAGCGCTGCGCCCGGCACCGCGGCGGGAGCGGTGCGCGACCCGCGTCAGACCAGGAAATTGAGCCGGTTGCCGGCGCCCTCGGGCGCCTCCCTCACTGCCCGATACGGCGTCTGGGGCGGCCGTGTTAACGGCACGCCTGACGCCCCGGCAAAGAGCCCCAGCGCGTCGGCTTCCGCCCGGGTAACAGCGGCCGCGAGGTTTTGCGCGCCTGAACGCGCCGCGGGAGCGGCAGCCTCCCGGCGCAGGGCCTCCGCGCGGCGGGCCAGCATAGCCTCACGGAACGCCTCGCGTTGCGCCTCGACCGCCGGCACCGCGCGGCGGGCCGTTTCGAAGCCGCCGCGGAGCATCTCCAGAATCGCCCGGTTGTAGGACAAGCGGTTGCCCGCGCCCGCATCAAGCACATCCGCCACGGATTGCCGGGGTTCGATCGCGTTCGGCGGGTCCACCGTCGACTCCGCGAGACGGCTCAGCGCGGCGCCCAGCCGGTCAACCCGCTGCGCGTTGATGTTCGGCGATGTGCTCTGCGACGTGGTCTCCGCCATCTGCCGGAGCCCGGCCAGTTCCTGAAGCGGGCGCGATGCCGTAATGGCCTGTGCGCTTTGCGGAACGGCCGCTTCCTGCACCTCAATCGGCGCCTGCGCCGGAGAGGCCGCCTGCGTCGGGATCTGCTCCACCAGTGCCCGGATGCGGCTCAACGCCGCCAATGCAGCTATACGTTCGCCCATGTCGCGCTTCCTGCAGATGGAATGGTCGTGTCAGAAATGTCGTGTGTCGAGAAGGCGCACCGCATACGCCGTTCCACAGCCTGAACATTACGATACCTGAAATGCTTCCAGAATAGAAGACTTTTTGCGCGAATTATTACAAGTCGTTTATTCGCAATCTGTTGTGCACGACCGGGATTTGCCGGAGCATGGGGAAACGCGTGCCTGAGAACGCCCGGAGCCCACCCCGCAACCTCGGCGCTGTACGCGACACAGGCGCCGATCCTCATTCGGAGAAAGGAACATGCCGGACTGGCGCACGCGGGCCCGTGTGAATCCCCCTCGCGAGACACAACTTCCCTGCTCCGCCACAACGTCAGGTTTCGCGCCGGCGTGAAACAGCTGCCCCCTCAGCGTGCAGACACGGTACCCACACCCCGGTCAGGACACTTGGCGCCCCCGCCAACAGGGCTGAGAGCCCTGTTGCCCGGGCTCAGGCAGTGCGGACTTCTTTCGCTTCAGGCCCCTTGCGCCCGTCGCCCACCTCGTAGACCACCTTTTCGTTCTCTTTCAACGTGCGATTGACCGTCGCGACGTTTGAGCGATGAACGAAGATGTCTTTCCCGCCTTCATCCGGAATGATGAACCCATACCCCTTCTGCTCATTGAACCACTTCACGGTACCGGTAGGCATAGTCGTAACTCCGTATGCAAACCAAAGGCCCCTTCATGTTTATACATTCGAACACAGATGACAGCATCTGTCAAGCGAAAATGGCGAATTTCTGGAATCTCCCGGCGCCGTCCGCCCTGGCCGAAAAACCCCGCACCGAAGCCGGCACCCCCACTCTTGCCCGAATCCGGACGACCCTGTGGCCGGATCCAGCCTCGGAATGCCGCCAGGGTACGCGCCGCGGCTCACCGCGCAGAGGCCCGTCGAGGGCATGGACACTGACGAATAGACAACTTTGCCCCGAGGTGTCCGCGCTCACAAGTCTTTATTTTGATTAGTCTTATGACTCTCTCGCAGCCCCCCCCCGGCGAATGCCGCGGATGCGGCATGGAACGGTCCGCACGGCCGCCCCACGGAAATGCGCGAGCGCCGTCCGCGTCGTCAGTGCTTTGGACGCAGGTGGTTTTCCAGAAACGCCAGGAGCGGTTCGAGGGCCACCTCGTGGGCGCCGTTGTGCACGAGGAGTTCGACGTGGCCGGGCGCGCCGGCGTCGCGGTAGGCGGGCACGATTTCGAGGAGGGCCCTTCGCGCCAGTTCGGGCGTAAATTGGGTCGGGGGCTCCTGACGGCCGTTCTGGCACTGGAGCGGTCTCGGGGCAATCAAGGCGTACACGTCGGGGAAATCGACGAGTTCACGCAGGCCATCGAACTTCCAGCACATGCAATGGTTCTGTTCCATCTGGTCCATGAACGTCAGGAATCCCGCGCTGACGGTCGCAGTCACGCGCGGGTCCATCGCGCCGAGCCACATGGCCATCTCGCCGCCCAGCGACAGCCCCGCGCATCCGATGCGGGCCGGATCGACGTCCGCGCGGCTGCGGAGGTAGTCCACGCAGCGCATGAGGTCCCAGAGCCGTTCACCCATCACGGTGCGGCCGGCCTCATAGACGTCATGCTGGCCGACGTCCGTGCTGATGACCACGAAGCCGCGCCGGGCCAATTCGCTGCCAAACGATTTGTAGATGGCCTGTTCTGGATCGAACGGCGTCATGCGGTTGCCGCCGTGCCCGTGAATGGCAACGACCGCGGGCATCGGCCCGCTGGCTTCCGCCGGAACCGCCAGCATGGCCTGAAACACGCGTCCCGGCGTCGCCCGCAGTTCGAGCGTGTCCAGCCGGAACCCCTCGCGCTCCCCGGTGGCCAGCATGCGCGCATCCAGCGGAAGCGAGGCGCCCGTCTCCGCCAGATCGCGCATGCGCATGAGATCAAACAGGCGCGTGCGCAGTTCCCCCTGCCACGCCGCCACAGCGTCCGCCGCACGGGTGGTGTAGCGCATCGCCCGCGCCGCGCCGGACTCCTCCGCGCTCGCCACGACGGGCATGAGCAGCCCCGCCAGCGCGCCCACGAACGCCATCGCAATCATGCGCCTGGACACGCCGCACGTTCCCCGGTGTTTCA
>JAAYAQ010000082.1 GCA_012719295.1 Candidatus Hydrogenedentota bacterium
TAGCACCAGAATCCAATGCCGGTCGCGCCGAAATGCCACCCGTGAATCGCGGCCATGCGGTACTGCGCCGCCACATTGATGGTCTTCGTGTTGGCCCCGATGGGCCGCGCGTACATATACGCGCAATCGTACGACCAGAGCGTCCGCCCGCTCTTCCGCAAATACGCCATCTCGGGGCTGTCTTCGGAAAGCATGTAAAAACTCGGACACCAGACGGACGCGACTTCGCCCAGGGCCTCGAACATGGCCAGGTCGCCGCCGCCGTTTACATAGAACTGCAGGTTCGGGCGCGCCTTGCGCCCCTGCCGGCCAAACGCCACGTAGTGGTTCACGGTGTCCCAACCGTGTCCGCCGGGTTCGTCGTGGGGATACAGGGCCACTCGCTCTTCGGCAATCCCCCGCTCCTGGAGATGGCCCAACACCTGGTTCAGGTAGTCGGCCAGACGGGGTACGTACGCGTCCGATTCCATCGGCACAGCCAGTTCGGGAATGCCCTGCATCAAGAGGTACACGTCGTGACCCGCAAGAAGCGCCAGAAACTCATCAAGCGCCGCAAAATCGATGTTCAGAGCCGGCGCCTGCCCCTCGCGAACCGTTACCGGCGGGAGCGGCGCCGTGAACACGGTGTTGCCGTGCGCGAGCAGATCCCGCACCGCATCGGGCGTGTAGCTCGCCCAGCAGCACAGCCGCATCTGGTCGAATCCCGCCATCTCGAACGGCAGCACATCGAGTGCGATCTCCACATGCGATTGTGAAGCGCCCGCCTCGAAATCGAGCCGGATCTCGCAGGAACCCGGCTGCACGCCCGCACAATCAAGGTCGACCCACACCTCCCGGACCTCCAACGGCGGGATGGCCAGGCCCTCGTCCCCCAGCGGCACGATAGGGTCCCACGCGGCCAATCGCTGATTGGTCGGCGCCGGTTTCACCGTGCTTATCCTGACGGCAGGCCCGGCGGACGGCGTTGTGGCGCGCACCGTCACCGCCGCCGGTTCCGCACTCATGTTGAGCAGCTTGATGGACACCGGTTCGTGCTCGCCTGGCACACAACGGCGGGAGATGCGCAACGGCAACACGACCGACTCCGGCAGTTGTTGGTCGACGTCGCGGTTTTCCCACAGCGTTCCCGCAAACGGCGCCAGGGAGACGTCCGGAGCACTCGCCAGCAGGTCCGCGGCCACACCGGCGAGCGCCAAGGCGCGCCGTGCGCGCGTGTTCAGCGACGCGGTACGCGCATCCACTTCCTCGCGGAATCCGGGCGCTGCGCCCGGCACGGAAGCCTGGAGCGCCATCAACGCCGCCGCTTCCGACTGAATGTCCTGCGCTACACGCGCCAGCGCCGCCGTCACGCCCTTGCCGTCCTGCGGCTCTGCTTCTCCGCCCGTGAATGCCTCCATCGCCAGCACCGCCCTTCGGGCAAGCGCCTGATCGTTCTGATACGGATGAAGCGTCAGTTCACGCGAACCGGCCGTCATCACACGTCCCGAGCCGTCCGACAGCGTCCACGCGAAACGATACGGCCCGGGCGCCGCAGCGGATACCGGCAGTTGCAGAACACCCTGACGCCCCACCACCTTGCCCAGGGCCGCCTGACGCGAACCGTCGGGCAGGACACAAGTCGCCTGCGCCGTCAACACCGCATCGCCACCGCCGGGATTCGTCACACGAAACACGACCCCTTCCCCGCTCACGAGCCGGTCCCATTCCAGATTCTCGGGCGTCATCCGCACCGCATCTTCGCTGGACAGGCCGAACCAGGCGCCGGTCAGGCGGTTGTCGCACCGGTAGCTGCGCCATTCCGCCCGGGCATCCACCGATGCGGACAGGCCGAAGCAGA
>JAAYAQ010000472.1 GCA_012719295.1 Candidatus Hydrogenedentota bacterium
ACCTCTATATCACCCTTCGCCCCCTCGGCGTCGAGCCCTAACCGGTTCGTCATCCAGACACGACGGCGGCGTTTCCTGGAGCGCGGGATCAACCTCCGGGCGCTGCGCGCAGGAGAAAGACCAGCAGTTCGAGCTCGATGGCGAGGTGCACGAGAAACGGCAGCAGGACGTTCTGGCGTTTGCGCGCCCAGAGGGTCAGCACGAGCGAGAGCGCGACCATGCCCGCGGCTTCCAGGGGAGCCTTCTGCAGGTGATAGATCCCTTCGGACAACGGCACCACAAGCCATCCGGCGCGGGGAAGCCAGCGGTTCCAGGGCCGCAAAAGCACGTAGCGGTGCAGAAGTTCCCATCCCGGCAGCCAGGCAAAGGTCCAGCTTACATACCAAAGAACGGCGTCGCAGCGCCGTTGGGAGAAGAATGAGCCGGCCCCTTGATACGTCTCGCGAACGCCTGGCAGCAGGGGAATGACCACCACGGCCAGCGCGCCCGCCGCCGCCAGTCCGGCAAGAAGATACCAGTCCATTCGGCGCCACCGTTGGAAGGTGAAGGCGTGCACATCGAGGCGGGGGAAGGCGCACAGCAAGGGAATCAGAAACCACGCTACAAACTTGAACACGTCGAAACCGCCGGGGCGAAATCGCAGGAGAACACGCCACGCCACGGGAAACTGCACGTTCTGGGTGGCCAGCGCATCCAGCCCGAGGACCAGGAGCACGTAAACCGCGGCAAGCAGCGCCGCGCGCCGCGTACCCGCCGTTTCCTGCTCCGGAGCATGCGCTTCGCACATTGTCTATCTGGCGGCCTTCTTGCCCTCTCGGGAATCCGGGAACGGGCAGAGGTCCCGGACACAACAGCGGGAGCATTTGGGCGCGCGCGCCTGGCATGTTGCGCGCCCGTGAAATACGAGGCAATGCGAAAACCCGGTCCAGCGCGCTTCGGGTATGAGCCGCATGAGATCCTGCTCTATCTTCCCCGGCTCGGCGCTCTTCGTGAAACCAAGACGGGCGCTCACCCGTTTACAGTGGGTGTCCACGATGATGCCGGGCGTATTGAAACATTCCCCAAGAAGGACATTGGCCGTTTTCCGGCCCACCCCTTCGAGTTGCAGCAGTTCCGCCATCGTCCCGGGCACGGCGCCATCGAACCGATCCATGATGGTCTGGCAGGCGCGCTTGATGGCCTTGGCTTTCTGCCGGTAGAAGCCGCAGCTTCGGACGGCTTCCTGCAACTCCTCATCCGGCGCGGCGACATAGTCTTTCGGGGCCTGGTACCGTTTAAAGAGGCTGGGCGTCGTCAGATTGACCCGATCATCCGTGCACTGCGCGGCCAGAATCGTCGCGACAAGCAACTGGAGCGGGTTCTTGAAATCAAGCGAGCACCGCGCGTCAGGGTAGGCCTCGGTCAGCCGGTCCAGCACCCGGCGCGCGCGTTCCCGGTTGGCCTCCTGGGTCACTTTGTTCGGCGCCATGCCAGCAATTCCTCCGCATCCATGCAATTGAGCAGGTCGTCCTTCTGCAGCCACCCTTTCCGGGCGATGCCGAGACCGTAGTCGACGTCGTCGAGGCCTTCCACGCTGTGGGCGTCGGGTCCGATGCACAGTCTGACGCCGCGTTCGCGGGCGGTGCGCAGGTAGCGCCAATCCAGATCCAGCCGGTGGGGGTTGGCATTGATCTCAATGCCCACCCGGTGTTTCGCGCACGCGTCAAAGATGGCGTCGAAGTCCAGGGGATACCCT